>JAHLWJ010000170.1 GCA_019057975.1 Promethearchaeota archaeon
TACAGATAAGAAAGAACATTAAAACATGGGAAATTTTTTACTTCGTTGTAAATATATTTACCAATTTCTTTGTTTAACCCTATTTAAAGAAATTCAGCGGTGTAACAATAAATGATAATAGTTTGTTTATTTAAACATTTTCAAAATAGAAAAATTACATACTCCTGTTTTCTATAAATTAGGTAAGTATTATTTGATAATCATTTTCATTTATTATTTCAGTCAGTTATCGCTCTAATTCCAGATATTAGTATTAGAAGATTTGATATAACTAAAATTAAAAGAGGGAAAAAAACCTATGAAGATTTAGGGATATTTTTTGATGAACACCTAGCAAGTAATTACAATCTTCTCTTTTATCAAAAAAAATATAAGGAATTACTATCTTCATTGGATGTTTTTATTAATGATTATTATGATGATGAAACAGAATTAATCATTGAGAAAGGTAAAAATATAAATATAAATATAAAAAAAGAAAGCTCCAAATTTTCGATTTTATTTTGTAATGGATTAATAAAAATACACAAAAGATTTTTAGAAAAAATTAAAAACAAATTTATTAATAATAAACAAATTAAGATTTATCCCCTTGGTTGCCAATTTTCGTTAGATTTCGTAAGGATTAAGAATCTTGAGATTTTTAACATAATAAACCTAAAAATTTGTTTACCACTCATAAATTATTACAATAATAATTATGATGAGGCTGTAAATATTTTTTTGAGGGCTGCAATTTTCAATCTCCTATATGAATTTAATAAATCTAAACCTATTTCCTATTTTTTTAAAGAAATGTACAAAGAATTAGTTTCAGAAATTAAGATAACACACAACGCGCAAATATTTGAGGATGATTTAATCGAGTTAAAATCTAGAGATTTTCTTTCAGGTAATAATGATGAAATCATTTCAAAGCTAGAAAATGATTTACGAAATAAATTATACAACAAAGATTTATGTTTGTATTTAATAGGTTATGATGAAAGAATAAAAGAATATGAACCTATTCCGATAAATAGATTTAATGATTCCAGAATTCATTTGATATCTAAAAAAATAAAAAACAAATTAGGCCTATCGTTGTTAATTAAACGTAGATTAACTATAGACATGAACAAGTGCATTTTAACTTTAATCGCTAGTAAAAAATAAATCAATTTTAAAGAAAAGGTTGTAAAAACTAATTTTTTTAAGGATTAATTAAGATTATTAATTCTTTATCCTCTCTCCATTTCATATCAATTACTTTTCTTCTTGTAAAGGAATATCAATATTTATTAAAATTTGAATAAATTCTGGTATAGATTCTTTAAAAACATCATGAGCAATTCTCCTGCTCTCTCTTACTTTAAACTTTAATATACTCTAAAATATTTTAAAGAATTATTTTATATAACTTCCATTAGTTGGGACTAAGTTCTGATTTCCAATTCTCGAGTTCATTTGAAAATTTCGCAATAAAAACATCAACAGCTTTTTGAATTGGTTTATAAGTATCTGAGATCAATTCTACCATAACCTCGGCAACATTTTTCAAATCATCTTCCGAATAATCATCATCCTCGATTAAAACTTCCTTAAACTTAGTATTTTTATTAGTTAAAATATAATGGAAAGATATATATGCTTTTTGAATAATTTCATCTAAAATCATTGTAAATTTATCTCGCAAGTTAAATTTTGCTCCGAGAATTCCTGATTCTGCTAGATTAAATCCTACATTTATTTCAAATCCCTCATTATTTATCCAAGAATTTACAGTATAATGCATAAATGGATAATGTTTACTATAAAACGCTTTAAAGTTATCAAACCACCCTTTTCTAAAAATGACACATTTTCGTTTTGTTGGATATATTTCCCATTCACCATTTAATAGCTTTTCTAACTCCTTTTTTATTATCCTAATATAATTACTATCCTCAACTTCAGTTTCTTGATTTCTATATTTCTCTAATGTATCATCCTTAACTTCGGGATAGGTCCATACTTTTAATGCAAGATTTGCTAACTTCTCTGTCCGTTTTAATATTTCTTGCTCATTCCAATTATTTAAATCTCTTAAATCTTGGCTGAGATGGATTCCACTCTCTTTATAACCTCCTTTCATATCTCTTTTTTCTAGGAAAGGTTTATCTCCTAATTCTGAATTATATCCTGTTAAGGTTAAATTTCCTAATACATTTTTGTATTTTTCATGAATTACTTCCCAATCATCTCCTAATTCAATCTGCCAATCCTTTGATAGGTCTTCATTTTGAGGCATAATATGCTCAATAGAGCAATCCTCAATAACTGTTTTTTCTTTATGATCAAATTGCTCTAGTTTTTCTAATAAGTATTTATTATTTCTAAATCTATAGACATCTTTTACCATTAGATTATTCTTGAACTCAGAATTTGTTGGAAAGACTCTATACTTTTTATATAATATTAGAGTTGCCTTAATACTCTCAAGATAATTTTCTTTATCAATAGCTTTAATAAGCAAAACAAAAGTTTTATTTAGAGAATTTGTAGGTACTTCACAAATAGAACGTCTGAATACATAAGTTTCAATTAAATTTAAAATTTCTAAAAAAACATCTTTTTTAATTATATTTTGTTTATAATCATTGTAAACCTTAAGAAGAAATGGATAGGCAACACTTACTTTTAATTTGTTTATTAAAGCGAAAGACTCACGTAATGATATATCAAGTTCACTTGAAAAAGCTATTTTGGAATAGATTTTCGAATATTGATATATATCCTTGATTAAAGCTCTAATAATTTCATAGTTTCTAACTCTTGGCTCTGTTTTTTCTATAAAATTCTCAGTAAATTTTTTAAAATCATCATAAATGTTATCAATTTTTGGGATTAAATTTGTTTTTAATGTTAAATAGTCTCTAATAAAACGATCAAATTGTCCCGGATCTGAGATGAACATTTTATCCATTGGAAACCAGAAATCATTATATATCTTTTCTTGTTCCGTAGTTTTTAAATCAATAAGAATGTAATTTCGAATCAAATCTGTTTTAGTAAGAGCTTGACCTGTTGAATTTAGACTTTCAAATATTAATTGGGGTTGATCATGATCTCGAGTTAAAGAAACACTAACAACCATTAATTTTCTAAGACCAAAATACAAATTATTTAATTTAGATTCTGATTCGTGTATTTTTTTCAAGAATAACTTATAATTTCTAAATAATAGTGAAGAACGATTTTTTACGTCTAATATTTCTCTATCATTTAGAATATCTATAAGGAGTTTCTTATCGTTTCTATTCATTAAGAGCTTATATTTTAACATATCTGTCATTTGTGAGTTAAATATATAAAGACTATTAATTTGTTCTCGGGTAACTTGTTCTCGGGTAACTTGTTCTTGGGTAACTTGTTCTCGAGTAACTTGTTCTTGGGTTACTTCTAATTTGATATTTTTCTCTTCAATTACTTTACCTAGTGCATGGAGTAATAAAATTATTGTACAAATTCTCTGTTGACCATCAATTAATAACGATTTTTGGATGATTGAAGGTTGATAAGCCCCAGGAGAGATAAAAACAATTGAACCTATGAAATGATAAATATCTTTTTTTTTAGCAATTTTTAAAATATCATTCCATAGACGCTCACATTGTTTTTCAGTCCATGAGTAATTTCTTTGATAAATAGGTACTATTAATTGATGTGGTGCTGTTAAAAATTGCAAAAAATTTACATCATTTGCATCCATTTTAAATCATTTTTTATCTTTTGGAATAGATATATAAATTCTTATTAATAAAATATTACTCTTCACTAATTTATCTTTTTAAATCTATTACGAAATTACCAAAACTTTTTCTACTATGAAAAATGCATCTGATTTTTTGAGTTCATAATAAACATTAGAATGTTGTTCATAGAGGGCACAGGTTTCACATACCACGGGATATCATATTGATAACTTGTGAGGAATTTTTTAGACCCTAATCAGGTATTTGATACTTGATGAGAAAAATAAAAAAATATTGTAGAGTTCTCTAATAACTTGAGATCTGCTTGAATTTTCAATGGTTTTTCCTCATCTACAGAAAGCTCCAAATATTTACAATCTCGGGATATCAAGTTAAGTGCTCCCTTAATATCTCTTAATGAAAATCCTAAATATTTGTGATTTTGATGACTTATAAATGAAATTGAACCATTAAAAATACCTAACTTAAATATATCAGAATGTTGTTCCTGATCTACAACAATTTTCTCCAACTGGTTTTTATGTAGTTTAACTTTATTAGTATAACTAAGATTCTCAAATCCCTCGACTGAGATTTCATTTAGATAATCGTCAGAGATCTTGGCATATATTAAAATATTTTGATTTAAAGATGAAAATTTTAATGAATTTTTCGTAAAGATTAATTTGACAGTAAAATTCTTCAAAGGTTTTTGATTAATCTCATTTGTGAGGTGTTTTCCACTAATGTATAATTTTCCTCCCTTAAAGAACTTAAATGAAGAATTACTTAATTTTAAATAAATTAAAAGAATCCTAGACTGCGTAATGCAATTTATTATTATAAAATCCTTTCTTATATTGAACTTGAAAGTGTCGGTGAACTTACTTAATTTCTTAAAAATTGTAAATAATTCAGAGGAATTTTTAAAATATAGTTCAGCAAGAGAATTTGTATCCATGGATTGAAATAATTCTTGATTTTGTTTATTAATCGAAGAGGGGCTGGTATTTGTTTGTACTTGGAGAAACAACTTCTCCCAATAGGCTTTCATCCTATCAATGTTTCCATTTTTAGTCATAGAAATAAAAGTTTTATTGTTATTATTGATTCAACCATAAAAATTCCGATAAAAAATGAAAACTAATTAATCTGAAAACTTTAATACTTAGAATACAAAATATCAAATATCTAACATGATAATCTAGCTAATTCTTAAAATGTATTAATCCAGGTTGGAAAAGCTATGGGAGCCCTGCAAATTCCAAATTCGATTGAAAGTATCTACAATTTCTTTAATGAAGTTAAAAATTGCCCAGTAAAGAAGATGAACCCCGTTCCTATTTCTGCTTTAAACGAAAACTTGTTTTTTAATAAAGAAGACATAAAAAGCCACATGACTTTTCTTTGGGAAGTTGTAGAAATGGAAGAATATTTTATTTGGATTATTCAATCGAATAAGTGGGATAGAAAAACTTGGAGGAATCACTTTATTAATAAGCTTCAGAGTAATCTCGCAACTTCAATTTTAGTATTTGTTCCAGGAAAGATGGATGTTAATCAAACTTTAGAGCAATTCAGCATGTCCATAATAACGATGGATGGAACTCTTGACTTTCCTTCTGTCATTCCCGAAAAACCAGAGGAATCTGTTCTAAAAATATGGGAAGCAATTAAATCTAACACTCTAAGTGATATTCTTGAATTTGAGAGTCAAGTCGTATGTGAAAAGTATCGCGTTACTGCAGAAAATCTCTATGTTGCATTACAAACCAAGGATATTGATGAAATAATTGAGATATTTCATAGAGCGGGACACAAAACTCAAGATGGATATGTTCTCCCAAAAGAAGATACTATTCTGGAGAATGCAATTCTTCATATTACGGATTCTAAAACTATTCCTAAACAAGTAATGAAAGAATATTATAAACTTGATGGAAATGATTCTGGAGAAGAAGCACAGTGGATAATATCATTAACTCCACAATTATTGACTTACTTTAAGAAAAATCAAAAAATAATAGAAATCTTGTTAGAATTTCCAAAATCGAAAAAGAAAACAAAAAAAGATAAAGAAACGAAAGAAAAGGTCTTAAATTTTCTCGCTTCATTGGCAGCATTAATTAGTCGTAGGGCAGCATATAACGCAGAAACATTTGCTTTTCAATATGGAGAGTATTCTTTAATACATTTTTATACTATACGATCTCTCAAGAACTTGTTTGAAGAAAGAAAAGAAGCTAAACTCAATGTCATATTTCAAGAGTGGCAGAGAAGATTTGAAGCTGTATATCGTAAAGGAGATGCTACCGAAGACTTATTTCTAAAACATACATACTTAGGATTATTAATCCGACTTGTATTATATGTAGTTTATTTTCCAAAACAAAAGTTAAAAACCCAATCGATAATTGAAATGACCACTTGGTTAGAGGAACGGGGATTCTCATTATTTACTTATGATTTCTTTTCTTGGGGTTTAGACGACCTTGAGATTCTTGAACTATTATATTCTGGATTAAAACCTTTTGATAATGAAGGGCAAGAAAATATTGCAAGAATATTTGAAGCTGATGATTTATTCAGAACAATTTATCAACAAATGGTATCGCCCTCAACTAGACTAGCATTAGGTGAATTTTATACTCCTCCCGAACTAGCTAGAATAATGATTGAGGATTCATATAAATTCGGACAAGTAGTTCTAGATCCCGCTTGTGGAAGTGGCACTTTTATAGTTGAAATTATTAGGAAGATAAAGTCTAACACAGAAAAATCAATTCAAGCTCAATTAATAGCACTAAAGAATGTTTATGGTTTTGATGTTAATCCGATTGCAGTTGCCACTTCTAAAGCTAATATATTAATGCATTTAAAAGATTTAATTGAAGAACAAGAAGATTTATCAACCAATATTTTTCTTTCTAATTCGCTATTTCCTATTGAATTAAACGAATATGAGGATATCGTTTTTGGTCAAACTTTGGAGTTTAAACTCCCAACCATTAACGAAACGGTTGCACTTAGCTCAGAGTTTTTTCTCGAAGAAAATCAAGAAAGTTTTGGACATGCTCTCTCATTTTTAGACGCAATAATGACAAAAAATAATTTAAACTTAAAGGAATTCCAAAAATGGCTCAAAAATTTCCTTATCCGTGATGATTTTTTATGGATGGAAAAAAAAATTGGATCTCAGGATAAGACTTTAAAGGATAATTTTACATTAATAGCTAAAAGATTTCATCAATTATCCAAAGATAATAAAGATCATATTTGGATATTTCTTTTATATAATTCTCTTGGACCATACATGTTAAGAAAAAAAGCAGATTTAATAATTGGCAATCCTCCATGGTTAGTTTTACATGGAATTCATAGCGATAATTATAAAGAACAAGTAAAATCATTAGCGAAAGATTTTAATATTTTACCTGAAGCTCAATCTATATCCCATCTTGAGATGAGTGCTCTTTTCTTATATATGACAAAAAAATTTCTAAAAGATTTTGGTAGAGTATTTTTTGTTGTAAGTAATGCTTTTGCGGCTGGTGATAATCATGATGGAACGAGGCAATTTCTTGAATTTGAGGATATAAAGTTATGGAAATTTACTAAGGATATTTTTAATATTCACAATATATGTCTTTCAGCAAAATATCATAAAGATTTAGTTCGTAAGTTTAAAGAATTAAAAGAACTTGAAGTAACAACTCATTTATTTACTCCGAGCTCAACAAAATCTGGGAAGATAATATTTTCCAAAGTCAAAGAGGAAAAAGAGAAACCTTATAAAGTAATTGAAAGAGCTAAAAATAATTATTTGGTAAAGAAATTACTCCCCGAAAATGAGATTAAATTGTTATTACCAGAAGGCACACATGCTTATAAAAATATATGTTATAATGGAGCAACTCTTTATCCTAGAAATTTGATTTTCGTGACTATAGATGATGAAACGAAGGATTATTATGAAATCTCACATTTAATAGTAAATGCAAAAGATCGCTGGGACTTTGATCCTAAAGAACGCCTCAAATTAAAACAAATAAGGATTGAAAAGAAATATATTTTTTTAACTTTAAAAAGTTTAGGAGTATGTCCATTTATAGCGGTAAAATATGAGAGGGTATTTTTACCAATAGAAATTGATAAAAAGGGAGGTTACAAAAGAATTCAAAACCAAACATTAGGGTCGAATTACTTCAAGAAATTAAATGATCTTTACAAAAAAGCTATAAAAGCAGGTGCGAGTATTAAAGATTTATGGCAAAATATCAATTATCAACAAAAACTAATAAACAAGCGACAGAGAAAACAATATAAAGTTGCTATGATGAAAAGCGGAACTATTACAAAAGCTTGTCTCGTTAAAGATCCTAATATTATTATTGATTATACAAATTTTCTCATTGGTTTAGATTCTGAAGATGAAGCTTATTACCTTATGGCATATTTAAATGCCCCTTCGGTAACAAAAACTGTTCAATTCATACAAGCTGAAGGTGCTGGTGGAAAGGGAAGAGACATTTCTAAGAGACCTTTTTTATTTAAATTTCAAAAATTTAATCCAAAAAATATAAATCATCAAAATATAGTTCAAAAATCTAAAGATATGGAATCTAAAGCAAAGAAAATTGCTAACGACTGGATTAAATCAGAAAAAGACAAGCTCTTAAAAAAAGGTGAAGTGGTTTCAGATGAAGATGTTATACGACCACTAACCATTCAAAATAGAATATATAAAAATCTTGGCTGGAATACAAAAAAATGGATAGTTACTGATGATTTCGAAGAACTTGATAATTTGGTAAGAGAGGTCATATATGAAGGTGAAGATGAAGAAAATGTTGAACAGAAGAAAGGTTTATTAAAATTTATATAGAATTATGAGTGATTTTTATGGAAGAAAACGAAAAATCTGAACTAACAAAGCTGATCCCCCTAATTATCGATAATAGATTTAAAGAAACACTACCAGGTTTGGAAAAGTTCATCCAAGAACGCAAAACAATGGGATTGGTTCTAAACGATATATTTAGCAATTCAGATATAAACCGTATTAGAATCTGCACGGGCTTTTTCTCCCCGCATGTATGGAAATTAGTTGGAACTTCATTTGAAACGCTTTCCATCTCAACTGAACAACCCGCATTTGAGTTATTATTGGGTTCGGAAGTAAAGGAGAGATCAAAAAAGGATTTTCAAGCATGGTTCAATGAACAAATAAGAAAGGAATTGGATGAGTTTGAACTAGATATTGAGCTTCAACGACATATACGGTCTTTAATATTTTTTCTAGAAAGAGATGATGTTTATGTTGGAACACAAAAAAGACCCTTTGTCCACGGAAAGATGTATTGTTTCGAAGAAGTCGCCATCGTCGGGTCATCAAATTTTACCTACCATGGATTTACCAGCAATACGGAATTAAACATACCCGTTTTCGACAAGAAACAGATAATGGCATTATCATATTGGTTTGATTATTATTTCAAAAAAGCAAATAAATCTTATAGGTCTTATACGAAGCATATAAGCCAACATTGTCCTTTGAAGAGATAGCAACCGA
>JAHLWJ010000171.1 GCA_019057975.1 Promethearchaeota archaeon
AATCGATTTCAAAATAGTAGTTTAAAGAATGATATTTACCAAAAGAGAAAGTGACAAATTCTTCAGTTAGAACTTGATCCATTATGTTTGCGATTCTATCTTTTTAGTATTTTTCTAAGTCATTATACGGATACGAATAAAATACTAAAGGACCAATTTTTTTATTAAAATATGACAATGTCGTGAAGAATTCCATTAATCGAATCGCCATTATATTTATAGAATAATTACTTAAATTCTTTATTATAAATTAATCATTATCCTTTTCTTGGATTATCCGCTCTCTACTGATTAATATTATAAAGATGTATTTAATCTTTCAAAAAAATCTATCGGTAAACTCTACATTTTACCTGTAAAGCTCTAAAATTTACCTGTAGCAGAGAAAGAAGTAAAAAAAATTAATTATTCTATTCTTTTCCTCTTGCGTCTGTTCAATAAAAATAATGCTGAAATTATCGCTACTCCTCCAGTAATACTTGAAATTAAAACAATCACTTCGAAAGGAATATTATTCTCTACATTTTTAAGACATTCGTTGTTTTCAAAAGTATTTCCCTGACACTCTACTTCTACAATACATTCATTATTTCCAAATAATGTGTTTCTCGTAACGGTAGTAAAATTACTACGGAATAAATTTAAACCAATTTTAGCATTGTAATTTGCGATATTTTGAGTTATTATGTTGTGATTACTTTCAGCTAAGGATATTCCAGTATTATTATTGTAATTTGCGGTATTTCCCATTAAAGTATTATAATCACTTTTATATAGACGCAACCCATCATAGTTGTTATTTGCGGAGTTTCCCGAGATAATATTGTTGTGTGCTTTTGATAAATAAATCCCTCGCCAAGTATTATGACTTACAAAGTTCCCCGAAATTGTGTTATAATCACAGTAATACATTATATTTATCCCATAGTAGGTGTTATTATTAATTGTGTTATCCATTACGATGTTATGATCACTATAATCACTTAGAACAATCCCATATGTGTTATTAAATGCTTTGCATCCCGAAATAGTATTATTATCACTTGACGATAAATGTATCCCCCTATAGTTGTAATTTACAGTGTTTTTCGAAATCGTATTCTCATCACTATAAACTAAGTATATTCCAAAGTCGTCGTTATTATTTGCGATGTTAGCGGTTATTCTGTTGTAATCACACCCATCGGATAAGCGAACCCCATATCTGCTGTTGTTACTTGCATTGTTTCCCGTAATCGTGTTATTAACACACTTATATAAATACAACCCCTGATAGTTGTTAATTGCAGTGTTTCCGGAAATTACAATGTTGTCACAATAAATTAACGATATTCCTACCGAACAATTAGAGGTAGTTAAGTTTGATATTACTGAATTGCTACAATCTAGTAAGATTACTTGCCCCGCGTTAGTAAAATTGCTAGGTCCTAAACTAGTTTCGTTGAAGTAAAAATACAACGGTTTACCATTTACTAAATTACTTACATCAATAAGTGGGGCGTATATTTCATAACCACCCGAGAGGGACACCCCACATCCGTTCATTATATTTTCCAAAACAGTATTATTATAACTACTAATACTTAAAGCAATTCCAGCTTCGTCATTGTTATTAAAGGTGTTGTTTGAGATGGTATTATGGTCACCACCTGATTCTATCCCCTCTCTGTTGTCGTTTATCATATTCCCCGTAATCTTATTATAATCACTTGTAGTTAAACGTATCCCATATCTGTTGTTATTTGCGGTGTTTCCTAAAATAGTATTGTTATTGCTGGTATCTAAACTTATACCATACCAATAATTATTATTTGCAGTGTTCATCGAGATGTTGTTGTTATTACAATTCTTCAAAGAAATTCCTGCTGAACAACTTGAAGTGTTTAAGTTTGATATTATCGAATTGTGACAATTGAATAAAATGACCTGCCCCGCGTTTGTAAAATTGTTTGGTCCTAAACCATTTTCATTGGTGTAATAATGTAAAAGTCTTCCGTTCACTAGATTGGTGGAATCTATCGCATTTTCAAGGTCTCCATGTATCCGAAATCCACAACCATTAAGCAAGTTATCCGAAAACACATTATTACTTGTGTATATTATAATCCCTTCCCCGTTGTTGTTTAGAGTGTTTCCTAAAATCGAATTATTGTCGCTGTATGAATATATAGATATCCCATCGAGGTTGTGTTCTACGGTGTTTCCCGAAATCAGGTTTGTATCACTATCCCTAATGTGTATCCCATCTCCGTTGTGATTTACGATGTTTCCTGACACAGTATTGTTATTACTTCTATATAAACGGATTCCTTCAGCGTTGTTTGAGCAATTGTTATTTGTTAAGTTACCGTTATTAGCGTAGTATAATTCTATTCCAGCATTATCACCAAAGGAATAAGCTTTAAAGAGAGTACAATTCTCGATTTTAAAATATACATCGGAATTTTCAATCAAGATGCAACTTCCCGAAAATTCACTATCTATTACCAAATCATCTATGACATAAGGTTCGAAGTAAGTGCCGTTGCCTGTGCAAATACCTGCTGCTTTAGCTGCAGTCCAATTGTTATCAATATGAATTTTTCCAGATACTGCTGAGATTTTTGGATTTTTATTATCTAAATTACTATCATCGCTATAATCCGAAATTTGATGGCAATTGCTCGTAGTAACGCTAAGATTAATGGTTGTTATTGGTATAAGAACAAATAAGATTCCTAAAGCGATTAATATTACTATTTTTGAGGTTGCATTTGATTTCATATTGTTTTCGCCAAAAATGTCACTATTAATATGTTGGCAATTAATAATTAGGGTAAGGATCCTTATATATTTTGTATCCATTAGGGGTGCAACTATAAATGAAAAAGATCTTACCTTTTGTTTGGTTTAAATTAAAAAAAAAATTAAAACACAACACCCTCATAAAAAAGAAGCATGACGATAGCTGCACCAATTCCACCAACGAGAAAAGTCCATAAAACCTGGCTGAATAAAAATTGCCAATAATTCATCTCCAAAGCTGTCGAAGAGGTTATTAAGCCCCAAAATGGTAAATTAATGACTAAAGCTAAAACAAAGGCAAGGACTGCCCATATAGCGAAATATACGAGAAACTTTTTGAATCCTTCCTTTGAACTTTGCATTGTAACTGTAGTTCCTCTCCGCATCCTTCTCACTTGTTTATTCAGACGCTTTAATTCTTGTTTCGGAAACCATTCTTTTGGTCCAAATTTGATAGCATTGTAAACATAAACCATATAGATGTCGAATTTTTCGATTGGATTCTTCGAAATATCAATCTTCTTAAAAATAGGCTCTATGGGTAAATCTGCTTGACGGAATTCCTTTAATTGGTTATTATCGAGCAGGAGATATTGTAACTTATTTAGCGAAGAAATGTGTTCGATATTTTGTATTTGGTTATGGCTTAATTTTAGCACTTTCAAGTTTTCAAGAGGTTCAAGGCCTTTCATGCTGGAAATTTGATTATGAGAAAGATCTAACTTTTTCAAATACCATAATTTATGAAGACCTTCAATTTTCGATAAGTCCTTAATACCCTTATTTTGAAGAACCAAAGCTTTAGATCGCACATTATATTGAACCCCATGAAGGGTTACATATTGTTGATTGAGATTTTTTTCTGGAGAAATTGAATAATCACCTTCTGCTTAAAATTAAAGACAAAAGCTAATATAACCTTCTTAGTTGTTTCAGAAAGATTAATTAGAGTTCTAGTTTAAATAAAATAATTGGGAGTGTCATTAATATACTTTTCTGTCAAAAAATATGAATTAGTTTCTACTAATCTCTGGTTTTATTTTCCTCCTCCGAAGAAGATATATTCCAATTCCTAAACAAATTGTTAATGAAAAGAGAATAATCGTGCCTATGAAGAAATTGGGAAAGAAATTCATATCCTCTAAATCCACTAAGATTTGACCTAATCCAACAATTTTAAACAAAAATACTCCATAAATTAGATCTTCTGCTACTACATAAGGATCATCTATAGTATTATTATCACCGCGGGTTCGAAAACGCCACTTTCCCGCCGCATACCATTTATTGATAACGCGGTGGATTGTAATAGGTTCCTCTGCGCTGTATAAATCCTCTGAGTAATAAGCTATGACACTACCATTTTCAATATCTTCGGGATCAACATAGTATAAAAACACCAGATCACCCTTATTAATAAAAGGTGCCATAGAACCTGATTCTACTGCTATAATTGGAGTTCTGTTGCTTACAGTTAGAGGAGCAGCAGAAGTAAACACTAAACTAATGATGAAGAAAGTAGCTCCAAGGTTTAATATCCTTCTTGGGTTTTTATAATGATCCCCCTTCATAAAGTTTGATAACAATTTTTGAATACCATCCGCGATCAAAGCAGTCCAGAGCATTTCAAATAGGAGAATTCGCCAAGGAGATACTTTCGTGAAAGGGAAATAGAGCTGTCCTATAATACTAAAACCAGAAAGAAGAACTAATCCGATAATACTCAATGATTTATTCCAAATTTTCTTTTCTGAACCATATAATTTGAAAATATAAATTACTCCTATAATATCAATTACAACAACATTAATAATAACCGCGATGAAATAAGATAATTCGGTTAATCCCCCTATGGTAAATATCAATGAAAAGATCGGGGGGTAGTAGTACTTTATATTGTTCCAATAACTTATTAGTTTATTTTCGTCATTCCCATAATATTTAGCAAATACGAAAGGAAAGTAAAGGTACCATGTTATGGTAAGAAAATAAAAAAATCTATCTCCCAGAGTTATATTTGCTGCCTTAAAAACAAGGGAAAAATTACCCACAAGTGTAATAACTAAAGAAAAAATTATTTTTAGAATTTTTTTATATTCTTTTGATTCTTCAGTATTCTCTGACATACTAACACCTTTTACCATATTTCTACTGTAAAATGATTTTGGATTTGCGAAAATTTTACTATAATTATTAAGGTCTGAATTATATTTAAAGATAACATTTTTGTCAAAAAAAGACTGAAATATAAAATAAAAAAAAAAGATAAATAAAATTAATCGTTTTGACCTAAAATGGTTATTGAAGCCACGCTGAATGCCCCACCGAGATTATGACACAATCCAATCTTTGCATCGGGAACTTGCCTGCCTTCTGCTCAACCCTGAAGCTGTTTTGTTATCTCTTGGAGCATCCTACACCCTATCGAGTCGATTGGGCTCAGTTATAGCTCTATTACCTATTAAAGTAAATGGTCGATAAAATATTCTATAAAATGAAATTTAGAGAGTATAAGATTATGATGATTTTCTATTGAATTATTAAAATAATCTGATGTAAATAATCGAATTATTGAAATTTGATCATTAGATTGATAAATTATATTAAAAAGTTGAATAAAGGAATCAAAAGAATCATTTAAGCAATAATTTATTGAATCTATAATTAAAAGAATTTTCTTTTCTTCAGTTAAATATTGAATGATTAAATCTATATTGTCATGTGGATAATCAATAATATCGATTATTTGGTCTCTTGAAATTAATTTTTGAATTATTATTTTATTAACGATGAGTAGAATTTCCTTATCATAATAACTAATTTTATATCTTTTTATTAAACTTCTTCTACTAATACTTAAAATCGACCGGTCTGCATATAACAAAAGAGAAGATACCTCTTTACTAATATTGAAGTAATCATGTCTTCTGTTGATAAAATCTAAAAGAGTATTAATAAATTTTTCATCAAGAAAACCAGAACTCAACTCTATTATGTTTTCAAATAGTAATAATCCCATATTAGGATGTTTTTCATAGTAATTAGAAATTTTAATTAAATTTCTTAATTCAATTATTAAACTATGCCCATAAATATTAGAAAATACACTAGATAATTCAGATTTGTAATATTTCCTAAACTTCAATTTATAGTTACAACTCATTCCCCCCATATCATAATTTCCGCTAAAGAAAATGAAATAATTATACTACCTGAATTCTCACGCGAAATTGATGTTCACCCATCTCCCCGATCTTATCAAGGTTGGAAAATAGATAATATTCTTCAAGACATTATGGGAGTTTCGGATCTCGAAAGTAATTTTTACAATTTACTCTATAATAAAGCCCTTGATAACATCGATAGTAATAATAAAGAAGAGCTTAAGGAGACAATTCAAGAGTTAAAAAAAATAGCACATCGATCTGATATTATAGTAAAAGAATTAGAGATTAAATATGCATCAATGTTTAGGGAAGATTAAAATGATTCATATTAATAAACCACCAAATCCTCCAAATTATTTAATTAAGAAGCAGTTAGAACTAAAAAATGCAATTCAAAAATATAAAAGAATTGATATCATTCCAGATACCGAAAAAAAGAAAATTCTAAACTCATATAAACATCATGAAGTTAAAAAAGCATTATTTATTGCTAGTCATTATAAGTGTGCTTATTGCGAATCCACATCTGAGGGAAATTATTTGGAAGTTGAACATTTCGCTCCTAAATCGTTATATCCTGAATTAAGTATTGATTGGGATAATTTATTGCCATCATGTAAGCAATGTAATATTTACAAGGGCAAACATGATACTATTAGAGATCCTATAATCAATCCATGCAAGATTGATCCTATTCCATTTTTTAAATACAGTAATCTTAAAATGTATCCCTCTGATAAAGCTCCAGATCAGAATTTAGCTTTAAGAACAATTCAAGTATGTGGATTAAATAGAACAAGATTGGTTGACGACAGAATCAGAATTTTGAAAGCCTTAGCAAATTGGGAAACTGAAATAGAAAAAAAATTATTAGTATTGAACAATTTGGGATTAATTATCAAAACTCGTAATCTGTATTTAGATCTTTGTGAGAATATTGAAGCATTCGAGAATTTAGCCAGAGATTTTGAAATATCTTCCGGATTATGTAAATATTTTTTATCTGAGAGTGAAGTATATAAAAATGCAAAAAAATTCATAAATTTTAATAAAAAATATTTAGATAATCTCTCAAAATGATATTCGACAGAGGAAATTTGCCGTATAATTAAGTAATAATCTAAATATTGGACACATTTAAGTTCAAGATTTAATATAATCTTGATAATTTATAAATTAAAAAGAATTCTTTAATGGAAGATAACAATCATCCTATTAGAGATCTTCTTTTAAAAGATATTATCTCAAAGGATAATAATCTAAGTTATATATTAGAAAACTTTCCTAATCATATTCAAGAATTGTGTAATAAAATAACTCACATATTCAAGAATTTTGCAATAATCTAATATAATTCTATTATCCTTTTTTTTTATTAAAATAGCTAAATTTCTAAACTACTTTTTCCAAAATTTTAATAATACTATCAATTGAACCAATAATACTTTTATTGTAAGGAACCGATTGATCCATCTCTTCCTTTAAATCTAAGAGTTCCTTGATTTTTTCCCACTTGTTATCGATTCTTTTGTAGTCTTCAAAATTAAAATTTTTTACCGATTTTAATAATTCAACATCTCTCTCCTTTATTGCGTTTATTATTATGTCATATAAGTCACTGAAATAACCACAATAGTTTAAAACATAAATCAAACTGCTAAATCGATTACGTTTTAAATATAATTCTACAAGTTTATCATAAAAAACTCTATTTATTGTATTTAAAAAATTAATATTTTCATTTTCAGCAAAGTTTCTTAACATGTTCAAGATGATTCTCATTACTTTATCATCATAATCTTGAAAAAACTGTGAAGAAAAAGTAATGAATCTATTAAATACTGATGTAGCTTCTTCTTTATTCAGGAGATCGAAATTATCAAGCTTTATAGCTTCATTTTGAATAGAATCTAAAATTTTTAGCATATTTTCATTTGATCTTCTTCTACTCTTTATTATTTCAATATAATTATCAATTAAATCCACGTTAACTGTTCTATTTTCAATATATCTCGGGCTAGATTCATCTTCTTCAAAATACTCATAATCATAATCATTACGATTTTGTATACTCAGTTTTAAAATCCTTTCTCGGTCTTCTTGAGTGATACCTCTAGTATGAGAGCCATCTCTTGTAAACGAAGTACCGACGTGATAGAAAGGTATTCCTAAAGTAGGATTTCCGATTTTTTTTTTAATTTCATAAACATTCCCTATCTGATAATCTAATTTTATTAATAAACAACGATCATAACCATCTCGTTTCTCTAAACTTAATTCAATTGTATTCTGGTTTCCTGAAATATAAAATTCAATTGTCTCTATATCAATGTGGGGAGTAATAAATTCATTAATAAGTTGAATCAATGATTGTTTGTTATCAAATTCAATATTTCTATGTTTTCCATTGTATTTCTCTTTTTTTTCGACTATTCCAATTAATAGACATGCTTTCCCAGTATTATTTTCTTTAGATTTATTGTTAATTAATCCTAGAACATCCTTAATGAATTCTTTTCGTTGATGTACTTTCCTTTTTTCATTTAGAATTTGAATCTCATACATTTTAGATTTAAATTCTAAATAGATACATTCAGTAGTATTTAGAAGTCTCTTGATTAAGGTAATATATTCAATAGATTCATGTTTTTTCGTTATTTTAAAATTTTGCTCACATCGTTCTATTTCTTCTTCAATCATTTGCCACATAGAATCGAATTGATTTTGAATCTGTAGAATTATATCATTTTTTATTGCTTTATTTAGATCAGCATTTAACGATTGATTCGGAAGGGTTTTTCGTTTTTTCTCTCTTCGGATATAGCTTATTTCAAAGAAATTTTGCTTGGTTTCAACTAAATAATCTCCAAATACCTCATCAGTTTTATATGTGTTATTTTCAAGAATAAAGATCAATGATTTTTTATTATTTTTATCTGTATCAATGATGTCTTTTAAATTTACGAAATTATCGGGTGAATAGGGTTTTAGTATTATACTCATCCTATCAAATATGGAAACTAAAGTTTTTCTCGTTTTACGATTTATTTTTTTAAAACTAGGACTAAATCTAGGTTTACAAACTAATGATGATGGAAAAATCACACTTTCTTCTTTAGAAAACACAATTTTTCGTTTGGTTGGAATCTCTCTTAACTCGTTGTGAATTTCTTGAAGTTTAACTTTAATTTCAGAATAATCACTTTGAAAATCAGCTCTCATGATTTAATCAAATAATTCTTAAGTTAAATATTTTAGAACATCATCTATCTTAAATCCATTCTTTATCAGAATTCCTTTGAAGTGATGAATTAAG
>JAHLWJ010000172.1 GCA_019057975.1 Promethearchaeota archaeon
AAATAAATACCTCCCAAAGTATTTAAGCAAGACTCTAAATTAGTTAAGTTATTTATTTTTGAGTCCAGTTTAATTAATTAAGTTAACTAAGTTTACTAAAGCCCAATTAAGTTAATTAAGAATTGATGCCTAAATTAATTCTTTCACTCATTCAGTTTTTAAGTTTTTTAAAATATTCTTTAAATAATAGTCAGTTAAGTTATTAATCATTAGAATAATCAACTTACTCATAGCCAACACGCATAAGTGGTAAGATATTTGTAATTTCGATTTTTGAAAAACAATAACATATTAGCTTTTGTTGTCAAAACAACTATAGGATTTATATCTAATCCAAAGAAAGGGTGACCACAGTTATTTCCCACTTACTCTATGATATTAAATCAGTTTAAATATATGATTAGTATTCGAGTAAAAAAGAGGGTATGAATTCTAAGAATAGCATATTTCATGAACTCTCGAATTTTTTTTGTCTCAATTTTATACAATTTGTAATACTAGTCATTATTATTCCAATGTTCACCAAAATTGATAAAAAAATTCTACAATGGCAATTTCGGGCAATTTATTTTGACAGCATTTAAAAATGAAAGAAGAATATAGATCATAATTAGACTAAAATGTAGAACATTATAAGAAAAAGGTGATGTAAAAGTGAGTAAAAAGAAATCCCTAAAAGAAAAAGAAAAAAAACAGGACATTTTTCCTGGTTATGACCTTGTAAATGACCCAATTATATCGCATGATAGCGAACCTGTACCTTATATACCTCCTAAAAAGGAAAAATTAATTTTAGATAAAGAACTTATTTCCCAAGAAAAAAAAAAGGTAAGAAAAAAACTGAGAAAAACTAAATAAGTAAGTTCTATTAGGCTAAAACATGATATGAAGATAATTGAAATCCATTTATTAAGGTTAAATTTTCGATAACCAATATGCCTGTTCTAAGAAACCTGTTGCTTTGATTTCTTTTTTAGATGTAAATCTTCTAGCTTTTTCATTTAATCCTTTTTTTAAAAAAAAATTCTATCTTGATAGGAAAGGAGTACGCTCTATAAAAAAAATATTAGCAACTAATAAATAATTCGATAGCAAAGATAAAAAAGGAAATTTTATTGTATTTTAATTTTCAATTGAGTCTATTTCTAGTAATTCTAGAATCTCGTATTTGTCTTCCATCTATTCCAAAAATCTTCTAGCTTTTCAAAACTAAACTTACTCAAATAAGAGATTTTATGGAAAAATTCGATTAAATCAGTATTTGATAGTTTATTGATTTTCATAATATATTCAAAAATGTCTTTGAATATCGTAATATATTTCGAAAATGACTCTTCGTCAAGATTCATAAAATCTGTTAATTGTTGAATCGATTTGGTTCCGAAGAGATCGTCCGTCATCACATTCCAATCGTTTGATTTTGGATCGTATTTAAAGATTGACCGTAAAAAGACTTTCTCTTCCCAAGAAGCTTCGATTTCGGCAATTTGAATTATTTTTCTTTCGTTATTATTTTTTTTCATCAGTACTAATAAATCTAAGTCGTTTAGACACGTCTGATCGATTTTAAAGTGAGATAAAAATCTATTTATTAACGATTCTAAACTATTTGCGTGTATCGTTTGAAAACCTTTTAATCCTGCGGATAAGCAATGAAACATTGCCTCTGCTTCTTCTTGCGTTAGAATTTCTCCTAAATATATCATATCTGGAGACCTATGTAGCAACTTTTTAATCTGATTTTGTATTTATATAGAATTAATTTTCTTTATTTTGGATAGTTAAATGTAAATTAATTATGAGTAAACTAACTTCTAAAGGAGATTTTGAAAAAAAAAGAAATTAATGCCTGCAAGATTTCCTTTTTTACCATAGTATTTCTTAACGGTCATTTTTTCTATTACTCTTGTATTTCCTTCGGTTTTTAAGATAAAGTTACTGCTTAATGTGAGCAGATTTTTAGAGTCAAATGAAGAAAAAGGCGAAATCCAATGTTCGATGAGAACTTTTATTACTTAATAGAATCAATTCATACAAAAAATATAGGAATTAGTCAAAAATTTCTATTATTTGGTATTTTTTTTTTTCAATTTTTTTAATTTTCGGATCTTTCTTATCTATTCTTGTTTCATTTGTAAGGAATTTTCGAACTTTTTCAAAATTACACGTAAAAATTAGAGTTTGAATAATTTCACATAAATCTGAGAGAGAAAATTTATCTCCAATATTAAAATAATGATTGATACAATGTTTTGCGATCTTTGGATAATGTCCAAAATCCTCAAATGTCCTTTCAATTATCTTTTCAATTAGATTTATAATTACTTCTGTAAGATCATAAATATGTTTCTTTTCTTTAATATAATGCTCTTTTAGATGCAGTTGTAGCCAATATGATAATAAATCTATAATATCATCATAAGATTTCTCTAAGATATGTCCAGAGATATCCTTTAAATTATCATCTATAGACATTTGATTATAATCAATACATTTTGTCGGCGTTATAAAGTATATTTATTTAATAGTTTAAATATTTGATCCTAAATAGTCACTTTTAAATTAAGGATTAAAGAAATAGCGGAGTATGACATCGATTTATCAAGTTTTTTACCTATATAATCACTTAGAAAAATTATATTTAATGTAGAACCCGAGAAAATTAGTATTAAAATATTTATTGTAACTAAATAGTCACTTGTTTAATAAGTAGATTTAAATATCCCAATTATCTATTTATAAAATAAATAACTAAGGATTTTATATATTTAAAGTTTTAAAAATACGTCTAAACCTGATTTAGGAGTTTTTTTATATCACTTTAAATAATTGAATATGAAAAAATTATAAAGGGAAAATGATAAAAAATTCTTTTATTTGCATTCCAGGTATAGGGATAAAGACTGAAGAATATTTATGGAATCAAGGTATTATGAATTGGGACATTTTCAAGAAAAAAACTCAAATAAAAGGTTTAAGTAAAAGTAAACAAATTTTAATAAAAAATTATTTAAAAAAGATTGAAAACGAGGACAGTCGAAATCGAGCTTTATACTATGCTGAAAATCTGCCAACTAAGGAAATTTGGCGAGTTTATAATGATTTTATTGATAAGACTATTTTTTTAGATATCGAAACTACTGGATTATCTTTATATTATCATAAAATTACCGTTATTGGAACTTATAATGGTAAAGAAGTAAAGATTTTTATAAAAGATAATAATTTAGAAGAAATTATTGATTATCTTAAAAGTTATGAAATAATAATCACCTTTAATGGAAAACTATTTGACATTCCCTTTATTCAAAAGAAATTTCCAGAAATAAATATTCCACCGATTCATATAGATTTAAGATATCTCCTAAGAAATCTTGGTTATAAGGGTCCTTTAAAAAAAATTGAAAAAAAATTAAACATTCCAAGACCTGATAATTTACAAGAAATTAGTGGAAGAGAGGCAATTTCATTTTGGAATAAATTTCTAAGAGGGGATAATAAATCGTTAGAGACTCTTATTTTATATAATATCTATGATGTTTTAAATTTGAAATATCTAATGGACTTATGTTATATTAAAAAACTTTCAAAACTTCAATTAGAGCTATCAAAAAACAAAAAAGAAAGTATTCTATACTATTTAAATAATAAAAAGTATGAAAATTGGAACAATATATTTTTAGAGATTTTTAATAAGGAAATTAAATTCCTAAAAAATAAATATAATTTGATTAGTCCAAAATTGAAAACTCGGGAAAAAAAGAATGGAATAATAGAAATGTATCTTAATGAAAATTTGCTCTGTAGTGTTGATTCTAAAATGATTGAAAGAGTCACTATTAATTTAGATAATATAATTCAGAAAATTAAAAAAAAAAATGAGTCATGTATATCGATTGGAATAGACCTAACCGGTTCTGAAAAGAGAAGTTCCGGATTTTGTATTCTTAGAGAAAAAGAGGCTTATTTAGCACCTCTAAATAGTGATGATGAGATTATATCAGAGACAATTAAAGCAAATCCAAATGTTATTTCCATTGATTCTCCTCTTGGGTTACCTAAGGGAAGGTGTTGTGCTGAGGATTCATGTGACTGCAGAAAGTTTGGAATTCTTCGTGAATGTGAAAGAATTCTAAAAGGTAGAGGTATAAATGTATATCCTTGTCTAATCCCGAGTATGCAAAAATTAACTCTTAGAGGAATAAAATTATCTAAGATATTTCGTGAAAAAGGTTTTAAAGTTATTGAAAGTTATCCAGGTGCTGCTCAAGATATATTATGTATTCCTCGAAAACGAGTTGATTTGGAAGAATTAGAAGAGGAATTAAAGAATTTAGGTATAAATTTAGAATCTAAAAATGAAAAAATTTCCCACGATGAACTTGATGCTTTTACATCAGCTCTTGTTGGATATTTTTATCTTGCTGATGAATATGAAGCTCTAGGAAATAAAGAGGAAGAACATTTAATTATTCCAAGATTATAATAGTAACAAATAAAGGTGAATAAATTTGACTATTGCTATTGTAGTTGGAGGACAATTAGGATCTGAAGGAAAAGGGAAGGTGACCGCTCATCTATGTCGGTTTCATGATTATAACGTTGCGGTTAGGTGTGGTGGACCGAATTCAGGACATACAATTTATATCAATAAAAAGCCTATTGTTTTAAGGCAAATTCCCGCGGGAATCGTGAACCCAGAATCAACATTATATCTTGCGGCAGGATGTCTCATTGATGTGGATGTATTATTAGAAGAAATCAATAAGTTTAATCTATTACCTGAAAGATTAGGTATTGATCGTAATGCTGCTATTATAGACAATGGATATGATCAAGAAGAAATTAACAATGATTTGGGTAATCGTATAGGCTCAACATGCTCAGGAACAGGTATTGCCGTTGCAAAACGGGTTTTAAGATCTAAAGATGTAAAATTAGCGAAAGACATACCCGAATTTAAGCAATATATAACCAATGTTTCAAAAAAAATTATGGAACATTATTCAATTAAAGATAAAATTATAATTGAGGGAACTCAAGGATATGGGCTTTCTGTATATCATAGTCAATATTATCCTTATGCAACGAGTAGGGATACAACAGCTGCAGCATTTATAAGTGAAGTTGGCATAAGTCCCTTAATAGTTTCAAATATTATTATGGTAATAAGGACATTTCCTATTAGAGTAGGAGGAAATTCTGGACCTTTACCATATGAAATTGATTGGGAAACAGTAAGAAGTGAGAGTAATTATCCTTATAAAATTCAAGAATATACGTCTGTGACAAAAAGATTAAGACGAGTTGCAAGATTTGATATTGACTTAGTTGAAAAAGCGGTTTTAGTGAATAAACCCTCTGAAATAGCATTAATGGGAACTGACTATCTTGATTATAAAAATAAGAATGCCATAACTTTTGAAGAGTTAACTTATGAAACTAAATCATTCATTCAATATATTGAAAAGGAATTAGGAATTCACATAAATTTAATTGGTACGGGACCTACGGATAAAGAAACTATTGATAAAAAAATAATAAAGGTGGTTAAATATAGCTAAAAAAAAAAGTAAGAAAACAACAACAGAATCTATAAAAAGGAAATCCACTAGTGAAAAAATTCAAAATGAATCTGATAAAGGAAAAGAAAGCGAAGAAAATAGTGTAAGTAAACCCATTAAAGAAATCTTGAGATGTCAAGAATCAGATCCTGAAGGAGAAAATGGTGTACTTTTAAGTAATGAAATAATTCGTATGGTAACAAGATATAAACTAATTGAAAACTTTGATATTAAAAATATTAAACCTGCAGGTTATGAACTTAGAATAGGAAATAGATACTCTAGTCATGGGGAAATTGAGAAATTAAAAGGTAGAGGAGCTAAAATAGATATAAAACCGTTCGATTGCATTATTATCTCTACGGAGGAGATAATTAATATGCCTGGATTTTTAATAGCAAGATGGAATCTCCGAGTACATTGGGTATATGAAGGTTTACTTTGGTTAGGTGCACCTCAAGTTGATCCCTGTTATTCCGGACATCTTTTTTGTCCAATATTCAATTTATCAAATAAGACGGTTACTTTAAAGAAAGGAGAGCCATTAGCATTAATTGATTTTGTTAGAACTACTGAACTTAAAACGGAAGAAATAGTAAAACAAGAGGAGTGGGTGAAAGAAGAAAAAGGATTAGAAAATAAGATTTTGGTTAAAAAGTATGGCCCCCAGAGTCGTTTCTCCCTTGAAGATTATAACTATCAATTAGAAAGTGGTTTGTTTACTGAAGTTGCTCAAAAAATTCCTGATTTGGAAGTTCAACTCAAGGCTGATGTTAATAAAGTTCGTAAACGCTTAGATGTTTTTACCACAATTGTTATATCGCTTATTTCTGTTTTATTAACAACTCTTTCAATTATGATAGCAGTATCTGCCCAACCATTTACAATTAATGTACTTAGTTTTTTAAATACTTTAGGGCTAATCATTTCCATATTTGCTATTATTCTCAGTATAATTCTCTTTCTTTTTGCTCGATTTGCGTTTCCTAGAAAGATTAACAATAATGTCAAGAAGACAGAAAATCTTGTCAAGAGAGCCGAACGATTAGTAGAGAGGGCAAAGCAGATAAATAAGTAGAGTATTATGAAAAAGATTTATGATCTATATGGTTAAAATAATAAGTTTTGAAGGCGGTATCGGTTCTGGAAAAACAAGCTTAACGAACTATTTTTCTCACCGATTAAAACTAAAAAAAATCTTGGAAAGTTATGAAATCAACCCTTTTTTAAAGGAATTCTATGAAGGTGAATCAAGTATCAATTTAGAAACTGAAATCACATTTCTTTTAATTCATTTTTCTCAAATTAAAAAAACTATTAAAAATTGTAAAGACCCATTTGTAATCGCCGATTTTTCTATTGAAAAGGATTTAGTCTTTGCAAAATTAAACTTAACAAATGAGGAGTTAATTATTTTTAAAAATGTGTATGATTATATAATTAAAAAAATTGAAACTCCATACCTAATACTTTATTTAAATCTATCTCTTGAAGTATTAAAACAGAGAAGATTCCAGAGGGGTCGTGATTATGAAATGAATGCTGATTCAGAATATTTTAGGAATATTAATGAGAATATTTTCCAATTCTTTAGAACCGAAACAAAGTGTAAAATACATTTTTTTAATATTGATAATTTAGAATTTAATCCAAATAATAAAGTTCTCAATCAAATAGAATCTAAGATAATAGAGGAAATTAAATTATGAAGTATGATGAATTTTCTCCGACTGATTTTAGATATTCTATCTCTGATTTAAAGGAATATTTATCTGAAGAAATTTTTATAAAATATAAATTGAAAGTAGAAATTGCTCTTATTAAAGTATTGGCAAGTTATAGTTTATGTCCAAAAGAGATCGTAAAAGAAGTTGAAGATGTTCATAATCAAATAACTGCCAATGAAGTGTATAATGAAGAAAAAAAAGTACAACATGAGCTTCGAGCTCTCGTTGAGGTGTTAAAAAATAAAATCTCTGATAAAGCAAAACCCTATATTCATCTAACAGCAACTTCATATGATATAATTAATATAGCGAATGTTATTAGATATAAGGAGGTATTTTTTAGTATAATATTGCGTGATATGATTGAATTTGAACAGATTTTAATAAATTTGGCCAAAAAAGAAAAAAACACGCTTCAAATTGGAAGAACTCATGGTCAACACGCCGAACCAATAACTTTTGGTTTTTTTATTGCTCAATATATAGATAGGTGGGGCAATAGGATTCAAAAAACAAAAAAATCATTAGATTTTTTAACAGGAAAATTCAGTGGTTCAGTCGGTCTGTATAATGCTTTATCCTTGTTTTTAGAAAATCCTGAAGATTTTGAAAAAGATTTATTAAAACATTTTGGATTAAAACCAGCTAGAATATCTTCTCAGAATATATCACCCGAGCTAATGTTAGACCTTTTACACTCAATAATTTCAAGTTGGGGGGTTTTAGCGGATTATGCGAATGATATGAGACAATTACATCGAACAGAGATATGTGAAATAAGTGAAAATTTCGATCTAAATTACATAGGTTCCTCTACAATGCCACACAAACAAAATCCACTTAATTTTGAAAATATATTAAGTGCTTGGAAAAAGTTTATGCCTTATATTATTACATCTTATATGAGCCAAATTTCTGAACACCAAGGTGATCTAACAAACTCCCTCTCTTCAAGATATATTCCAGAATTGATAGTCATGTTTGAATCTTCGATTTTAAGAGCAATAAAAATCACAAAAAATATCAGAATTAATAGAAATAAAATGAAAGAGAACTTTATAGAAAGTTCTAATAAAATAATCACTGAGCCATTGCAGATTCTCCTTTCTCAAGTGGGTTATATTAATTCATTTAAAAAGATCCAAGATCTTATTAAAGAGTCTTTAAATACAAGCGTCCCCCTATTAGAAATTGTTAAGAATGATAAAGAACTTAAACCTTATATGAAAAAATTTAGTGAGAAGGGATTAAATATATTATTTCAACCTGAGAATTACATTGGTATTGCTAGTGATAAAACTGAGCAATTATGTAATTTCTGGGAGGGAAAAATGATTTCATTTCTAGAAGAATTGGATCCATTTCTTATCAAATAACTTAGAAATCATTTTCTATGGAGAATTGGAAAAAAAAGTTCAGCAACTAGAAATGGTAAAAAAAAGTTGTTTATGGTATTAAGAAATTGTTTTTGTGCCATCGAAAGGTTGTCTTATTAAATAGCAAAAAAAAATTTATTTAACAACTGGTTTTAGTAGATTGACATAATGGTCTTTAATTGAATATTCGAGAATCTTCTTAGCGTTTGAGACTCGTGTTTGAGTTAGAACCGCCTTTTTTCCAAGTTGTTTAGCCAATATTCTATCCCCCAATTCGATGTTCTAAATAAATAGGATCGTATACTATGCCTGTTTTCATTACTATCTCATCTCGAATATTTCAAAGAGTTATAATTACTTTTTAATTTAGGATTTAATAAATAAAGTATTTACTATTTTTTATTATGTTAATTGCTAAAAAAATATAAAGATTTAATAGAAAATTTTGAAAAAATATGG
>JAHLWJ010000013.1 GCA_019057975.1 Promethearchaeota archaeon
ATGGAAGAAAATCTAACAAATAATGAATTTCGTAAATTTCTTATACGAAAACTATTAGCCATTTGTCCAGTATGCCAAAAAAAAATCTACGGCAAAGATATTGACATATTGAATATTGACGCATCCAAAATAAATCATTGGCCTTTAAGATATATTCATTGTCATACAAGTAATAATGTACCCTTACATGCTTTAACACTTTATCTTGACTCTGGTTTTTCCGTCAGGGGAAATGAAGTGTCAAATTTTATAAAAATTGAATACCAAGAAAAATAACTTAATATTTTTATAATTCTTGGTCTTCTTGACCTTCAAATAAGTTTGAATGAGGCTCAAGAAAGTTATTTTGACACATTGGGCACGAATTATATTTTGAAAGCCAAAATGCAACACAAAGATAATGGTATGTACTTCCACAGAAAGGACAAGTAATAACTTGACCCTTAGCAAAATTAATATACTTATGGCAAACCGTGCATTGTACTTCTGAATCTAAAATTCCTTTGCTCAATTTTACTCGATTCGCCAAAATCTTCTCTAATTTTGATAATTCTATTTGATAAAGTCCAAGAGAGCTATTTAAATGATTGATCTTTGAATTTATTTCAGATATTCGTTCTCTTAACTCATCCTCAGTTAATTTTTCTGCAAGGAATGCTGATAACGCAAAATTTAGCGGTAGTTCTTCAAAATTTTCAGTTTGTTCAGAAATTTCAGTAATGGTCGCAAATAAAAATCCTTCTTTATCAAGCAATTCCTTAAAACTTTTAAATAACTTGTTTATCAGAAGAGATATAAGAAAAGTTAATTGCTGTCTTTTACGATTAAAATTTTCTTCCCATAATTTTATTATTTGGTATATATCAATGTCTTGAGTCTTTTCAGAATCAAGTTTTTTAAATACTTCATCTTTTATTTTCTGAATTTTTGCACTATATCGGTTCAGAATCTCCCTAATTTGTTTTAGTTGAGGAAATTCTTCCTTAATTATTATTGATGTTTCATCTTCATATGTTCTGATTAGTTCATTAAGTTCTGATATTTTTTCCTTGATAAATTTTCTAATATTTACTCTAACATCTTCATCTTTGACAGTTTTGATGAAAGATAAATATTCATTTTTTCTACGATATATTTCAGATGATACATTTGTAAAAATCTTCCTATATGATTCTGTTATACTATTATATGGTACAAGAAAATTTTCTAAGGTTAAAACCCAATCTTCGATTTCCTGAATTTTTGAATAAAAATTATCTATTTTTGTATAATAAAAGTCTGCTATCTTCTCGAATTCTTCGGTTTCAGTATCATCGTGTATCTTTTCCTGGAATTTCTTTTCCAATCCTAGAATATAGTAATCTACTAATTTAGGAACAAAGACCCCAATTTTCTCATCCTTTAACGTTTTGAGTTCGATATCTACATGTTTATCTTTTAAATTGAAATCCTCAATTTCTCCTATAATATCTTGGAATTTTTCTAATATTAACTCCTTAAGAAGGGGTTTTATGAAATGTTTGAGATTTTGTATAATTTCTTTCCTTTCAAGAATGTTTATAAACTCATCCCCTTGATATTCTTCAATGATCTTATTAAAATTTAAGAGATAAGTTAAATCAGAATAGAACTTGACTTTTTTTTCATCTGTTGATAAAAAAAATTGATAAAGCTCATCAAAATGAAATGTTAATAGAAATTCTTGCTTATCCTTTTTTCTTTTTTTAAATACTTCATTTAAGCTTTTAATAAAGATATATAACTCTTTAATCTCATTCCAATTTTCCAAAGCTTCTGGAATTTCATTTAATTTAAAGTTTAAATTTTTAATTTTGTTTATTTCAGTCCATAAATAAAGTTGATCATCATAAAGATTCTGAGTTTCTTTTAATGAAGTTATTATCTTAGACGCAATATCATTACTTTGGCGAAGTAAGTCAAGTATATTTGATAATAAATTGTTTAAAATTACGTTACCATTTTTAATTAAACGTTTTATGTTAGAACAATTTGAATTTAAATTTTGTAAATTGTTTATTATTTGATTCAATTCCGTTAGAATCCTGGATTTTAAATGATAATAATACTTATAATTGAGTTCTACCTCAGAACTGATTATATACACATTTAAGAAAGCGGTTATTTCTTCTAAATACTTAGAATATGAATTCAAAATAGGAGATGATAAATTTAACTTCAATTCAATAAATTCAGTAATTTCTGAATCCTCAGCATTTTTTGATTTAAGTTTTGTTAACGTACCTTTAATCTCGAGAATTTCCTCCTTAGTAAAGGTTCTTACTTCTCTAGTATCATTGAAGGTGTTATTGGTTAAATTCAAAATTATTTTACCCGCGATGTGGATTCTAATACATAATAAATGGAAAAAATCATACAATAAATTATTAATGATTATTAAGTAAGATATTAAATTTTAAGAAAAAGAGCTGTGAAAGTTATTCACCTAATTCTTTGACCTCTAAATACTTCTCTTTTGCTCCATCCTTCGTTATTGTCAAAATATCAATACCATTACCAGACATTACATCCCGTGAAATCGAATTCCTTATTGCTTTTTCTACTAATTTTTCGCCAGCAGCAACGGTCATACCAGGTTTATATTCAGCTTCTAAAATGCCGATTGACAACAACATTCCAGTTCCAATAGTTCCATAATCATCTGGCATTAAACTCCCAATCGCATCTAGTGTATATAATTCAGGACCACCTATATCCATACCAGCAACAACCAAATTGGTGTACAATGGCATCATTTTCCTTGAATATAAATAGTTAGATGCCATTTTTCCCATACTTTTGGTTGAAATTCGTTCACCTGCGTCTAATATGTACAGGTTTGCTTGCGCTCGGAGGATTTTTACAAGAATTTGAAAATCCCCAATTAATCCATAAGCGGCCATTCCAATATATTCAGTTATTTTAAACACTTTTCTTGTTGATTTGTTTGTAACTGTATATCCCCAAGTTGCCCGTCGGTCATTTCCAAGAACAACACCGTCCTTACATTTGATAGCTACACCACACGCGCCAGGAACCATAATTTGCTGAGCCATAAAATATTCACTTATAATTATTGAATTATTATGTTTATTTTGTAATTATAAATAAACAGAACTAATTAAAATTTTTCTTTTAAATTATAATTTTCAACATTCTACGTTTTACGTACCAGAACTAAATTCTGATTCAATATATCTTATTTTTCATATTTCAATTAATCATATGATCTCTAGATTGCAACTAATTTTTACTTTTTAGTTCAGTTATGATATAATGTTTATGATCACACAAATAATCATATGACATTTGATAGGGATTGTTAAGTTCAATTAAAAATTTTTTAGTTCTCCTCTAAACCATAAATAAATAATATTTATAGAAATTTTACTCAGTTTTATCATTTGAATTATTGTGTTGTACAAAAAAATTAATTCATATTTTTTCAATGATTATCGCGTATATGATCACATAATTAATAATATCCCACTCAATTGGGATTGTTAAGTTCAATTAAAATTTTTTTAATTCCCCATTAAATTATAGTAAAACCAATCTTAACAACCAATTAACCAATATTGGAATCCGAACCATTGTGATTCTAAAAAAATTAATTCATATTTTTTCAATGATCAACCATGGGATGATCATGGGTGATGACTCTTTAATTAAAACCTCAATTTTTTGTCGTGATTTTTTTTTAATTTAACTGTTCATATTCTGCTGATTTTGTCATAACATTTAAATAACTCTTCAGATATATTATTATCTAAGACACTTTAAAAATAAACAACAAAAAAATTAAAAACTTAAATTTTAAAATTTAAATTTAAAAATTTTGGAGGAATAAAAAATGGCTAAAAAGAAACATTCTTTCGCATGGAGCCCAATTCGTAGATTAATGAAGCAACAGGGTGCCAGCATAGTAGCTCGAAATGCAGTTGATTTATTAATTGATCATTTAGAAAAAACCGCAACTGCTTTGACTGAACAAGCAAGAACATTCACTATGCATGCGAATAGAAAAAAGATAACAAAGAACGACCTACTCTTATCAATCAAATATAAGTAAAAGAACATCTGATGGATAAGACAAACAATTAAATATTTTCCTTTTTCTCTTTATTTCTATAATAATTTATGAAAATTTTATACTGGTAATTTATACTCTTAGTTATGGATTTGTATTAAAATATAGATTAGATTGATATTGGAGTTTAAAAACTTTAATAAGAATCTAATAATATACCGTAATCTATATTTTCTTTCTATGATTATTTAAAATATACTCCAAAGAATTGAATAAATATTAAAAATGACTAAAACTAATGAAATTTTAGCAAATGGTGAAGCAAAGAGAGTTCTTTTTCAGTCAATGGAATTAATTATGAATAATATTGAAGCTAACATTAACCACTTAGATAAAAATTTCAAGTATACCCAAAAATTTATAAATTTAGTTCATGATGGTTTAATAAATAAACGGAGGTTTTTCTTATTAGCCTCAGGAAGAAGTGCCTTCATATTGCAATGCTTTGCCACAAGGTTAGTTCATTTAGGGGCAGAAGTTCACATAGTAACGAATCTTGCGAGTATGCCCGCGCTCCGAAAGAAAGATATTTTAATTGTATTATCTGGTTCTGGTACAACAAGTATAGTTGTAAGTTTATTAAATAATTATGTGAATTCAATTAAACCTTATGGAATAATAACTATTACATCGCATCCAGAAACCGTTATTGGGCGACTGGGAGACATAACTATTAAATTAAAAGGTAGAACTAAAAGAGATACAGCTGTGGGTGATACTGCGGTTCTTGCACCTGAAGGAACTATGTTTGAAATTGCTGCATTTGCCTATTTGGATGCTGTTATTGCAGAGTTAGCTATTAAGATGGGAAAAACTAATGAAGAAATGCTAGAAAAACATTCACAAGCTACATAATCATTTTTGCTTGTTTTCTTGCTCTTTCCCTTAGAACAGAAATAACTCAACTAACATGCGCCGATTTATAGTGTTTTTACGAGAATTATCAATTCGATGAGTAGAAATCTCCAAATCGGCGCACACTTTATAAACAGAGAGCGCCAATTGCAGCGCAAAATTCAGAATTCTTTAAAAACACTGCTTTTTTTCTATTAACTTTACACATTATGGATAAAATTTTCTTTACAATCTTGTTTTCTCTTAAAAAGCCACCGCAGAAAACGATTGTAGAAATATCATTAGTATCAGCCATCAAGTTTGCAATCGTGCCTATATTTTCTCCAATCATGCATATCAATGAATTAATAAAATCTTCTTTTTTTAAATTATTCATGTTATAATTTAGATCAATTTTCCCAAAGGTTGCTGCTGTATATTCTCTAAATAATAAATCAACTCTATTATCATCAGGATCATAGATATCAGAGACTTTTAAATCAACGTTATATCTATTTCCACTTTTAGCTAAATTTAAGGCTTCTTGGAAATCATTTAAATTGAACAAGGCTTTAATAGTGCCCATAAAAAAGCCACCTCCCATAGCAGTACCTCCTAAGTGTTGAATTGAATCTTTTTTAGAAACCATAGAAGTTCCAGTTCCGATAGTCACGATTAATGATGGTGATACTTCTTTCCTTTTTTCTAATAAATGAAGTGTCTCAACTCCTTTAGCGTTAGCTTCAAATTCATTTACTAGTTTCGTTTCGTATTTTTTTGAATATGCCTGAAATAAGCTGAAACCTTTTCCTCCTGTGAAATTTATTTTTTTATAATGTTTTATTCTGGACCTTAAGGCGTCTTCTAAAGACCTTGACTCAGTTTGAGTAAGAAAGTATGAAAAATTTAATATCCCGCGTTCTAAATATGCTATTTTCGAAAGGCTCTGTCCCATATCAACACCAATTTTATCCTGTGGGATCTCGACATCCAAATTGTCTATTTTAATATTAAACATCTAATTCATCACTTAAATTAAAATTCAATTAATTCATTATTTAATATTATTAATTTAATTAATGAGTTATGTAAATTATTTTCATGAAAGAACAATCAGACATAAAGAACACAGAAGTAGCGATAGTTAAAGGGGATACACCGAAAGAAACTGTTTTAAAGGGAATTGAAATACTTGGTGGGATCCATAAATTCATTGAGGAGGGAGATCAAGTCTTTATTAAATTTAATTTGTGTTTACCTACTGGTTTTCCCACAAATACTAATTTTGATGTACTTGAATCATTAATAGCTTCTTGTAAAAAAGCTGGAGCTAGTAAAATATACGCAGGCAGTTTTCCCTTTAAAGGCATTTCAATTGATACAATTTCAAATTTGTTAAATTTAAAAGATTATTTTAGTAACATCGGAGCCGAATTAGTGTTTATAGATAATAGTAATGTCTTTAAAGAGAAAAATTTTAAGAAAGATCAGTTGAATGAAATAAAAAATAAGTCTTTTTCAATGGTTACCATTAATGAAAAAGAATACCTCGTTCCAAAAATTATAACCGAATCAGATAAATTCATTATTGTGAATCAAGTCAATGTTAATCCTTTATTCAAATTGAATCTCTCTCTTTTAAATTCATATTCAATAGTTTCTCCAAAATATCAAGAAATTGGGAGCAATGAAAATCTAGACAATGATTATATTTCTTATGATCAATATAAAAACGATTTAATCTCAAACATTCTTGATGTTTTTACTATTAAACAACCGAATTTGGTAATTAATGATTTTTTTTATTTATTAGAAAGTGCTGGACCTTATATTTATAGAGATTCTAACTTAAAAAAAACAGGAATAGCCGTTATTGGGAATAATGCCGTGTCTGTTGATCTAATCACCTTAAAATTGTTGAATATTGATATTCAAGACTATGATTTAATTTTGGCAGCAAATCAAAGAGGGTTAGGTATTATAGATCCTCAGAAAATAAATCTTCTTGGTGAAAAAATCGAAGATAATAATATCATTATTGATTTATGTGTATCAAAACTCAAAGACATTAATCTAAAGAACCTACTAGTAAATTCAGGCCGATTTTGTTCTGGATGTTATAAGCAGGCTTATCATCTGTTAAATTTTATGAAAACATATATGACAAAAGACTTGAAATATAATCCAAATAATGCCTTTTTGGTAGGTCAAAATCCTTTAGAACCAGAACATTTTAAGAATATATTGTTATTTGGGGATTGTGCTATAAAAAGCACGAAAAATAGCAATTTTAGAATGATAGAAAAGATTTCAAAAAAAAATACTGCAAAACAGAAAAAATCTAAGAAATTACAAAAATCAGGTTCTCAAAAAAAGGAAAAAATTAAGGTAAAAACAAATAAAAAAATATTGGAGTTACCAGGATGTCCACCTGATATCTTAGATTGTTTAGAATTACTAATTAAGTACTACGGAAAGAGCAACCTTCCAAATTTATCTTTTTTTAGGAAAATATTGGAAATAATAGTTAATCCGAAAGAAAAAGAAAACCTTAGAGTGATGGGGGTTATTTAGAAAATTGATTAACAAGAAGTTTCAAAAAAATTGGTTAAAAATACTTAATTATAATTCAAATATTGAATTAGGAGATAAATTCAAATTAGTAGATGATAAGGTAAGAATACCCCTAACACCAATAGAAGTTAATCCATATCTTTTATACTTTCTATTTGAGACTCTTTATCCAAAATTTATCAATTCGCAACAGAATATCTTAGATATAATAATATCTGATGATGGAAAAAAAATTATTAAATCATATTTATATAAGACAAAGAAAGCTGGTATTCATGAATCAATAGAAATATTTCCACATGATATTATTAAAGTTCACAAAAAAGACTTTGAAGATATTGAAAGATTTTATGATAGAATTTTGGGAGGTTTGATAAAAAAGAAAGGAGAAAGAGTTTCATCAATTCGAGTTTTCAAAGAAAAAGCTATTACTTACATTAATCAATATTGTATAGATATCGAAGATTTACCTTTCGATAAGCTGTTATTGAAATTCCTTGATTTAATCCAAAAATTAGTTAAACAAGATTTATTTGTACTGTATCCAGAACCAAAAATATTTAGATTCTTAAAAGATATTATCAACTTTTTAAACGGGTACCAGTTGAATAGTCTTTTTAAAATGTTTTACCCCCTTTTACCCGAATTTAACATCTCAATTATATTCGGTTCTCAAGAATTGATTATTATTTTACATTTGCAGAAAATAATTGTTTCAAAGTCTGAAACACCGTATTTAAGATTAAAATTAATGCTCCCAAATGAGTTAGATATAAATCTTGATGGATTAAATGAAAATGAAATTATAGGACTTGTTAGAGAACGTTTACAAACAGATAATACTTATTTTATAAATCAAAGGGATGTAATTTCACTCTTAACAGAATTAATTAATTTACCGGTTAATATTAGGGAGGAAAATCTGCTATTAATTCTTCAAAAGATCTTATTTGCATATCGAAGTTTTGAGAAACATTGGTTTTTAAGACCAAAACCTATTATTTATAATAATCTTTTAAGATTTCTATTAAGAATTATTGGATTTAATTTAAACCTTCGAAAACTTTCCCATTGGGCAATACCTGATTTAATTTCTAATTTATTTGAGAGTTGGTTTGGATTAAATTCAAAGATTTTACTGATCATTTCAGATACTGAAAAATACAAAAAGCTTAATCTTAATAATTTTAACTATTTGGAGAAAGTTACTGATTATATGCTCCTTTTTGAAATTGAAAATAAGACTTTAGTCAAAATTAATTCAATTGCTAAGGAAGACTTATTTACTAATGGGGAAATCGAAAGTTTAGAATCAATACGGGATAAACTTTCTGAAAAATATGGTTTTCTGTCAAGTATAATTATAATTGACAAACTTTTACTTCAAAATCTTATTAAACATTTTATTTTTGAACATTCAGAATATGCTCCTATCTCAAAAATAAGAACACTAAAGATGTTAAAAAAGCAAAAGTTCTTTTATATATTTCCAGAATTACCATTATATAAATTAATCCAAAAAAAGGGTACAATTGCTCTTTTAAAACTTGTCATGCCAATATTAATTGATAAACATGAGTTTTAGCGTATTTAAGCAGAGGCAAAAGTAAAAAACTTTATGGTATAAGCAAAATTATCAATTTAATTTATAAAACCTTTAGATACTAATAATTCAGCGCTCAAAATACTACCCCCCGCAGCACCTCTTACGGTATTATGGCTCAAGGACACAAATTTAAAATCAAATACATTATCCCCCCTTAAGCGTCCTACTGTTACTGCCATTCCTTTATCGTTATCTCTATCTTTTTTTGGTTGAGGTCTGTCTGTATTTTCTAGGTAAATTATGGGCTGTTTTGGCGCAAATGGTAAGTCCAATTCTTGAGGTACCGATTTAAAAGAGTTCCAGATTTTAATGATTTCCTCTTTTGATGGAACAGCATCTTTAAATTTAACATTTACACTAGCAGTATGACCATCGGATACGGGAACCCTTGTACATGTAGCACTTATGGCGATAGATTCATCATTTTCAATTCCGTTTTCACCCACTTTTCCCAAAATTTTTAATGGCTCTTTTTCTGTTTTTTCTTCTTCTCCATTAATATATGGAACAATATTATCAATGATATCTAAAGAAGGAACACCGGGATAACCTGCTCCAGACACTCCCTGAAGAGTTGTTATAATTAATTTATCAACTTTATAACCCGCTTGTTCTAAAGCATAAATAGGAGTTAAATAACTCTGAAGTGAACAATTAGGTTTTACTACTATGAAACCCTGTGTAAAGCCCATATTTTTTTGTTGGATTGGTATAATATTTACATGTTCATGGTTAATTTCACCAATAATCATAGGTACATCTGGAGTCCACCGATGAGCGGAATTATTGCTTATTACTGGTATCCCTCTTCTGGCGTATTCAACTTCAAGCTCTTTTATTTGCTCTTTGGTAGGCATATTGAGAGCAGAAAAGACAAAACTAAGATCTTTAGGAATTTTTTCAAAATCCTGGACATCTCTTACAACAAAATCTTTAATATTTTTAGGAATCGAAAATGGCATCTGCCATTTTGTCTTTACGGCTTCTTTATATGTCTTATCTGCTGATCGCGGCGATGCAGCTACATCAACTATCTGAAACCATGGGTGATTTTGTAATAACTTAATATAATTCTGACCTACAATTCCTGTGGCACCTAAAATTCCTATCTTATATTTTTTCATCAATGATCCTTTACTTGTTATTAAGTAATTTCAAAAATGTGAATGTTGAATTATTTTTAGGTTTGTTTATAATTAAATTTGCTGATTTTTACCTTAAATTTTTGAATTTTGATACATTTTTATGTTTTAGAAACTTTAATCTATATCGTGTTTATGAATTAAATTAAAAAAAAAAAATAAAATAAATTATGCCAGGTCCTTATGACGAGCTAGAAAAAGAAGCTGAAAACTTAGAAAAGCAATCTAAAGACGAATTTAAAAATAAAAATTTCGTTTCAGCAATTTCATTATTAGAAGGAGCACAAGAAATTTATTCAACATTAGGATTTCAAGGTAAGATTAGAATGATTAATCAGAGAATTGCTCAGTTAAAAAACTTGGTTAAGTATGAAACACAAGATACAGTTGTTAGAACTAAAGCGGAAGAGAGTTTCCAACAACGTGTTGATGAAGTTTTAAAAGAAAAAGAAATGTATGTAGATAAAAAATTATCAGAGCAGAAAGCTCTACCCCCAGAAATGAAAAGAAAACTCGAACAAATTGGATTACTGGTGGAAAAAGCAGACAAAGAAGAAAAATTAGGCAAAATTTCAAGAGTAATAGAGAGATATGAATATATTTTAGAAATATATAAATCTATTCCTAAAGATGTAATGAACTTTTCTAATGAAATCTATGAAATCGAGAAGAAAATATCAGTCATACGTTCAAAACAATAAATATAATTCTTCCTCTTATTTCGAAATAAAAAAATTATTGAGTATTTATGAAAAATCCTTTTAATGAGTTCTATCATGTCCCAAATTCAAAGGAATTATTGGATATTGCTTTTAAGAGAGGGATGAAAAGTTCAGCTCAAGTTTCAAAAAACGCTCCGATTCTAATAAAAGCAAAAAAAAAAGAATCTAGACGTATAAAGGTCGCAGCTGAGGAATTAATAAGCAAGATTTTAAAAATTGTAAAAATGGTTCCAAATATTGATGATCTTCCCGATTTTTATAAAGAATTAGCATCTATTTTGGTAGATATAGATAAATTGAAACTAAGTTTAGGTAAATTAAGCGGAATTATACCTATCCTACGCAAGCTAGAAAGAGAGCATTTAAGCCGATTAAGAAAAATTGATTTCCCCAAAGAAGGAGATCGGTTAAGAAGAGCAGCTTTTGGTAGAATATCATCCGTTATTAATAAACAAGATAAAAATCTTAAATACTTGAACAACATTAGAGGTGACTTGAGAAGGATTCCTACAATTGACTATACCATACCATGTATAGTAGTCGCGGGTTATCCTAATGTAGGTAAAAGTAGTGTAGTAAAAAACATATCCACGAATAAGAAAATTGTAATTAAGGAATATCCCTTTACAACTAAACAATTAAATATGGGACATCTAGAAATAGAAGGGAGATTTGAGAAAATTCAAATACAGTGCTTAGATACACCTGGTATTTTGGATCGTCCTATGTCAAAAAGGAACAAAATTGAATTACAGGCAATCTTAGCTTTGAGGTTAATCTCTGATTTAATTCTGTTTGTTTTTGATCCTACACCTGCTTGTGGTTATGATATCACATCTCAAATTGAATTATTTCATGAAATAAAACAAAATTTTTCTAAAGAAGGAAAAATCGAAATCATCATTATATTTAATAAGATGGATTTAGCTAAAGACTCAGAAATTGTATATTTGAAAGAAAAACTAAACCTTAAAGATGATGAGTTTTATTTAACAAACGCTCTGAGTGGAGAAAATTTAGATACATTAATCAATGTTTTAAAAGATAGATATCGGGGTAGTTAAGAATAATCATTCTAGGCTTAGATATTGGTGGAGCTAATACAAAAACGGCTTTAATTCACTTTAAAGAAAAAAAAATCATTAAATCATACTCATATATGGAATATTTTCCATTCTGGGAAAAAACTAAAACAGAAATTCCAGAAATGTTACATAATATTACAGCAAAACTATTTGAAATGAATGACTATCAAGTTGATAATGTCGACTATTTCGCAATAACCATTACTGCCGAGCTTTCCGATGCATTCCAAACAAAGAGAGAGGGAATCTCAACAATCCTAGATGCATTAGAGAAAGTTTTTGAAAAGGATAAATTAAAATTTATATCAAATAAACCAACATTTCTTGATTATACAAATGCTAAATCTGAGCCTTATTCAATCGCATCAACTAACTGGGTATCTACAGCTCTATTTTTGGCCTATTTTGTGCCTGAATGTATTTTAATTGATGCGGGATCAACTACAATTGATATTATTCCTATTATCAAATCAAAACCTGCTTCAATGGGAAATGATGACATTTCACGTCTAACGAATCACGAATTAATTTATACAGGAGGCTTACGGGCTACAATCCCGTCTATAACTCATCATATTCCTCATAAAGGCAAAAATGTACGTGTTTCATTTGAAAAATTTGCATTAATTTCTGATGTTCATAGAATTTTAAATAATATTTCAGAAGAAGACTATATAAATGATACTGCTGATAACCGTTCAAAATCACTACAAGATTGTTATGCTCGACTCTCTAGAGTAATGTGTATGGATATTGAAACACTTTCAAAGGATGATTTAAACACAATTGCCAATTATATTTATGAAAAACAATTGGATATTGTTTCTAGAGAAATTAGAGCATTTATGGATATATTAATAATTAGATTCAAAGAATTTGAGAATAATCCGAAATTCATTATAACAGGCTTATCGGCTGATTTCTTGATTAGAAAATCTCTCCTAAACTTAGGGTACAAAAATATTAGTAGCTATGAGGAAATAACAAATATCCCAAACAAAATCAACTCATCAGCTTTCGCTGTAGCGGGAGCATTATACTATCAATTATAATATATGCATAAGATTATGAAGTATAAAACTGCTTTATTTAAAATTGGTGGTACAATTTTAGAAGATTTTGAGAACCTTAATTCTACATTATCTCAATTATCAAAATTATTCGGGAAAGATATAATCCAAAGGATAATTTTAATCCCTGGTGGTGGTTCCTTTGCAAACTTTGTCAGAAAAATATATAGCGAATTAAAATTAACTGATGAGATGGCTCATTGGATGAGTATTATTTCAATGGACTATAATGGTATAGAATTAGGTAAAAAATTTCCCAAATTAGAAGTTTTTGAAGAGTATGATAAATTAAAAGAAATCGGTAAAAGTTTCTGTATATTTTTACCATATCAATTCTTAAAAGAAAATGATAAATTACCACATAATTGGCAAGTCACTTCTGATTCAATAGCTCTTTTTTTGGCAAAAAAGCTCGGATTTAATGAATGTTTTTTGATAAAAGATGTTGATGGTATTTTAAATGGAAAAAGTCAAGTAATTAAGGAAATATCTGCAGCGGAATTCAGAAAATTGAAAGAAGCTGGAAAATTACTTGAGTTTAAAAGTGCAGATGATGAATTAAAAAACCAATCAAGGCCAATAGATCCATATCTATTAACACTGATTGAGAAGTGGAAAATTTCTTGTGTGATTTTAAACGGCACATTTGATAATCAAAGAATTACAGACTTTTTTGATGATTCGATAACAGTTCAAGAGAAAATTTATACAAGAATTATTTAATGTTTTGATTATTTTTAACTAATAAAAATGGTGCTTACTAATGGTTGATTTAGATAAGATTAAAAATTTTGTAGTAATTGGAGGCGGTATTATGGGTTCGGGAATCGCTCAGGTTGCCCTACTTACCGGGTATGAGAAAGTTTTGGTCATTGATCTCAACTCTGAAATACTCGAGACATCAAGAAACCTTATTCAACAGCGAATTGAGGCTCTTGAATCCGAGGAGAAATGTAAGGAATTTTTTGCCTACCACGAAATGTTAAAAAACTCAGATTTTAAAAAGAAGTTGGGGAGTTTCGAATCGGTTGGTATAGTAGCTAATATGACAGATACCAAAACCATTATGAGCCGACTATGCACAGAAACAGTGATTTCAAAAGGAGTGAAGGATGCGGATTTTGTAATTGAAGCTGTTAGCGAGAAATTGGAACTTAAACAAAAAATATTTGGACAATTGGGAGAATATTCTCCACCTCAAGCAGTCTTAGCATCGAATACATCATCAATGAGCATAACTAAAATTGCTCAGGATTCCAAACACCCCGAAAAGGTTATAGGGATGCATTTTCACACCTTTTTCCCAATAACTGGAATGTTAATCGAGATCACTCCGGGGGAAAAATCTTCAGAAGAATCCCTTGAAATAGGTCGAGAAATTGCTCAAAGATTTCCCAGTTTAATGGGTGAAAGGTTTACAGTTCAACTTGAAAAAGAGTCTCCTGGTCTCATTGCAAACCGGATGGCCATTGCAGGAGGGCTTTATTTTAATTGGATACTCAAACATGCAACAGATAATGGAATCTCCCGTGAGCAATTAGATGCAGCAGGTTTTTCATCTGAAGGAGCCGATGTTATAGGTATAGATACTATATATTATTGTGCTAAATATTTTGAAGAAAATGTTTCTCCTGATTTTACTCCTAGCGAAAGACTTACAGATTTATTCAATGCTGGGAAATTCGGAAGAAAAGTAGGAGAAGGATTTTATAAGTGGAATGAAGATGGTCCAATTATAAATATTCCCCCCGTTGAAAAGAAAACTACGGATTTTTTAACAAATAATTTAGACCCTGAGATTTATTCTGCGATACAGTTAAATGAAGCTTGTAGGTTGTTAGAAGAAGGAGTTATAAAGAGTTATGAATTAATTAATAAAGTACTCCTGAAAGGTACTTTTATGCCAGGGCCTTTTGTGGCCGGTAAAGCAAAATATAAAGAATGGGCAGAAAAATTATATAAATTTGCCGAAATATCCGGTAAATCTTACCTGAAACCTTGTGATATGATGGAATCAGGGAGTTTTCTAGATTATAAATAATACTGTTATTAGACCATAGCAGAAAATATAACAATAAATAATGATAAAAGTTTTATAATTAAACTTTTAATTAATTTGATTCTAAATTATTATTAATACATAAAATTGAAAGTGAAATCAAGATGTCGGAAATTGAAGAGATTAAGAAGAATGCTGAATTCTTAATGGAAAATCTTCCTGGCAAGGACTTACCGGGTAGTGCTAAAATAAGTGTTCGCTATAGGAACTTAGTAAATTTCGCAAAATGTTTTGGCATTACAGATCCAAAATATGTTGGTCCAGAAGAAGAGGGAATTGTGGCATGTCATGCATATGCGAACGCATATACTATAAAAAGCCTTTACACATTAGCCCCAGGTGCCAAATTAGTCCAAGATGGGGAAGAACGCATGCTTATAAAGAATCCTAGAATGATCTTACATGCAGGGAATAAATATAATTGGGAAGGATGTGTAGATGTAAAACCTGGGGATAAATTAACTGGTACTGCGAAATGGGGAAAAGTATGGTTAGTTGAATCAAATATGATGCTATTTGCTGAATTAATTACTACAGTTAAAAATCAAAATGATGAACTTGTATGTAATGTAATAGTTACAGCAGGAATAAGAAAGGGAGGTTATTAAAAAATGGTTAAAATATCAGATTTAAAGGTTGGAGAGGTTTTGAAAACCAAATTTGACGGAATAACTCGAGATCTATTAAAACAATATGCAAAAGCCTCAGGAGATACTAATCCTATACACACTAATGATACTGTAGCAAAAGCTGCAGGATTAAAAGGCGTAATAGCTCATGGTTTATTCTCTCTTGGATTTATTACTAAATTATTTGAAGATTTACTTGAACATGGAAAATTTGGAAACCTTATTGACCTTTCAGTGGATATGAGGGGCATGGTAAGGGTTTCTGACGTCCTTCTAACAGAAGCAGTAATAGATAAGATAGAAGGAAAAAGAGTATTTTTTAATATTAAGCAGACCAGCTTTACAAATGTCGATATTAAAGATAAAGAGGGTAATGTAGTAAAACAATTTGAAGCTGGTGAAAGAGGATATATAAGTGAAAAAGATATTAAACGTGGATTAGTAAAAACAAAAGAAGTTGAGGAAGGTACTTTAACTTATCGTGAAAGAGTTGCTATTCCCGGGAGTGCTATTATTGAACTTTATGAATGATTAGAAAACCTATTTTAAATTATATATTTTACAAAATTTTTCTTTTTTTTAAGGGTTTGAAAGATATTTATACTAGTTGAAAGATATTTTTAATAGAAATGATCTTTGAGAATATAATTTAATATTATAATTTTATCCCACTTTGACGTCGCTTACCTTAAATACTGAAAAAATTGAACAGTTAATCCTTAACGGAAATAATGAAGAAGCAGCTGAAGAAATATTTAGAGTTATTGAAGATTATCAAAATCATCACGATAAGGAACTCATTTACAGATGTCTTAGTTTATTAAACCTCATTTGTGATAAATCTCCTTCAATAGCAGAAAGAACTGTAAAAACCGTAAAGAACTTTATTAATGACTCTGATTCGTGGATAAGATTGGTTTCTTTAGAGATAATGTATCAAATAAGTCTATCTAGACCAAATTTATTAATAGACTTAATTAAAAAAATCAGAGGACGGTTATACGATCATGATCCAACTGTGAGAAGATTAACTGTAAAAATTATTGGAAATTTAATATTAACGCTTCATATTGATTTAGAAGAACTGTCCTCTGATTTCTTTGAAAAAATGATGGATAATGATTGGAAAGTAAAGCTCAATGTAATTAAAAGGATACAGAAGATATTAAATCAAGATTATACTAAAATAAGAGATTTAGAACCATTATTATCAATGGTAATAATAAATCTCAGAGATGAAGATGATGATGTTGCGCATGCTGCTGCTGAACTCCTAAAGATCCATGGTACGTACTTCCTCTCTAAAGAAAAATTATTCTATATTCTACTCAACCTTCTTTACAACGAAACAAATAGAGTCAAAGAATTAATTATTTGGTTATTTGGTGAAATAGGTAAAGAAAAGTCTTCTGAAATAATCTCAATTATTCCAAAATTAATAAACCTCTTAAAAGAAAAAGATTATCGCATTCAATCAAAAGTAATAGAAGCTCTCGTAAATATAGCAGAAAATAACTTTGACCAGATATGGGCTAATTTATTAAATTCAATGTCAGAAACAGGACATTCTTATTATAGAAATTCATTAATAAATGCATTATATCAGCTCTGTCAAAAAAATATTACCGAAATATTTCCTTATTTGTTCGAAGAATTAGAAAACCCTTCTGAAAACATTAGAGAAGGAATTGCCCTAGTTTTTAAGCGGTTATTTGAAGAATATCAAATTGAAATTGAGAACGAAATAACCAGAATATTATATCAACTAGAGTCGCGTTATTGGAGAGAAAGAAAACAAACAATTAATCTTTTAAACCACACATGTTTCATTCTAAAAAACCACAAAATCGCTGTTTGGATTACAATTGAATTAAACAAATCCTTACAAACTGAAAAAGATCCAGAAGTGAAGGAAGAAATCTTTTTTACATTAGAAAATATTAATACCAACTTTAAAAAAATCGATTCTACAATAGAACGCATAAATTATGAATTAGCATTATTTCATAAAAAAATTGTTAGATTTCAAAAAATTCCCGCGCAATTCAGAGAAAAACTAAACTCCTATATTGAGAATTTTAAATTTAACAATACAGAAGTTCAATTAAATAGAAAATACAATAAGATTCTTAAAAAAATCAAAAAATTTGATAACGTAATTAATAAATTTGATTATAAAAGATTAGCTTTTGGATTAATTGAAGATTGGGAAGATACTAAAATCCAGATAATTGAAGAATTAAGTATTATAAAAAGCTTCATCTCTGAAATATGCGAAGAAAAAAAGCAAGAGTTTGTCTCTGATTTACATCAAGAAATCAAACTATTAGATAATCGCATAAGTATCCTAAAAGCTGAATTTGATTACATAAAAGAAAATGAACTTGAGATGAATGTCAGCAATGGTGAAAATGAAATATTCACTTATATAACCCAAATAAGAAAAAAATTATTCAAGTTAGATGGAGAAATAAGAGAACTATTAATAAATAATGTAGAATTTGATGAAATCTTCGAAGGTCTGTTAAGAAAATGGGTTTCAATAAAAATTGAAATTCAGGAATATTTAATTGATTTAGATAGACAATTTAAGACAATAAAAGATGATTTAATCGATTATATGCTACAAAGTCGAGTCGCAGGGGAAATTTCTGATAATGAAGAGATAAATGGGATTGATAATGAACTTAGATTTCAACTCCTTCAGGGACATATCCAATCTATTATTACAGAGAGAATCGAAGGAATTAAAAGGTTAAATGATAATTTTGAAACACTAACTCCAAAATTAGAATTTTTAATAAAGACTAATGAGTTTAGTGATGGAAAGAAGTTAATTGAAATGAATACAAGACAAATTCAGAATTATATAGAAGAAACTGATAATCAAATTGAAAACATTCTTGGTAAAGAGAAATTACTGGAAGACAATAATGTATTTAACTTATATGTGAGACCATATATAAACAAATTTAACACCTCAAAAGAATTACTGATAAATCGGCTTAAAAATTTCATACGAAAAGGAGAAGATAAACTTCATCTAAGTCAGATTAAGTATTACTCCAAAATTAGCAACCCTATAAAATTGGATTTACTCTCTAAATTTTTAGAATTAAGCACAGAACAATTAAAAGAAACTATTCTTAAATTCATTAATAGAAATAAGCTTGATGCGAAAATCATAAATGAAAAATTAGCTTTCGAACAAATTGAGTCTTATATAACAGATTCTATTTTATTTTTTAAGAATATTAAGACGATAGGTAGCGAAATATACTTAAACTGTAAGCTGACAAATCCTACAGGCTTAGATTTTAAAGATTTCCAAATTTCCTTAAAAGTCCCAAATTATGTAAACATCCAGAGAAAGGAAAGCTTCCCAAAATACCTTCAATTTAACGAGTTAAAACCTGGGTCTGCTTTTAAGTTTAACTATGTCTTGAAAGTCGACAAACAAAAGGAACTCAAGAAAAACCTTTTCGACCCATCCGCAGATGAGATAAAACTAGAATTGCATTATAGAGATCAATTCAACAATACAAGAAAAACAACTAAACACATCGATTTATTTATACCATAAACCTCCTTAAAGAGTTAGTCTTGCTTTAGAATGAATTCAAGAAAGATTAATAACATGTTTATTGCAATAATAATCATCACACCAAACAGCAATTAGCTATTATAGGTAAAAATTGTCTGAAGTAGTCCTTTAGTTATCCATTAATTAATAAATGTGTATCCTCCTAATAAAAAATAACTAGGATCAGAAGCTGGCAAGTGACCTATCATATAACCTTGTGATGTAGTCTCGCAAATCCAATAGTCGTAACCATCAATATCATAATAGTAACTTGGCGGGTAACCTAAATGAGCCGTTGGAACATAACTTAAATAGACACCGACACATGCATGTCCCACCCATACTTCCTCGACTTCATCATAAAAATTAATAATCATTATGATTGCAGCATATCCTAGAGCTTCCACTAAGGACCCAAATAAAATAGATAGATCTTCACAATCTCCTTGTTCGAATATAGTTTCAAGTGGATATTGTGCTAAATCTACAGTATCATACTTATATGTAATTGCTTGAGTGAAGCTTAAGAGAGCATTGATAACTTCTTCGGAATCATATGGATCTATGCATTTTGAGCGGACCGCTTCAGAAATTTGAATAATTTTTTCATCATTAGGGGTACAATAAGACTCTACGACTGAAGCCGTGTAATTTGCATCAAAAGAGAAGTGAGAGGGGTGAGGTTCATCTTTGTAAAAATTAAGATTCGCACGTGTCGTCTTAACTGTATAAGAACTAGGATTTAACCCGTTATTTACATAGAATCCAACTTTTTTCTGTATAAAATTGGACTCATAAATGGCAATACTTACAGTAGGGATGATAATTGCCGCAAGTACGACAATAGTCCCTACTATAATTGCTCTTTTTTGGTTTTTTGTTAATCTTCTTCTTCCTTCACACTCCATTCTAAGAGTGATTCCTTGCTCTAGTGATTCATAAGCAGGTCTTCCCGACTTTTTAGGGTTAATACCGATGGCATGCCCACAATAAGGGCAAAACTTCATTGTATTTTGTAAAGGCTTCCCACATACAGGACAGAAATTAGCGATTATTTAACACCTTGCTTTAAGGATTCATTATCTTTATAATAAATATATGACCGTTTTATCTTTTAAACTTGAATACAAATTATTAATAAAATCAAAATTCCACTTTTATCTCTTTTAAATTTTTTAATTTATTTCTAATAACTTTTTATGAGAAATTTTCTTATCTCATGAATAGTTTAATTTATTTCTTCAATAAATTAAATGAAAAAGATTAATATATTCGTTAATTCTAAATAAATCTACTAATGCTATAAGAATTATAAAATTGAGGTGAAGAATGCAAGAGTTAGAAAGTTATCGATTGACATTGCAAACGAAACTATTTGGCTGAAATTGTAAACTTGACGCGGAAAAATTAGATAAACTATTATCCAACGTTGGATTAAAAGGAGACATTGAAGATTCTGCCGTAATTCCTGTGCCAAATACCGACCTTGTCATGGTAAAAAACCTTGATATTTTCACACCAATCCTAGATGAACCAGAAATCATGGGAGAGATTGCTGCCGCCAATGTAACTAACGATGTTTTTGCATTAAATGTACTAGACATTTCTGGAATGCTTGTGTTCTTAGGAATGAAGAAAAATATGCCAATGCATGTTGCTGAAGGTATATTAAGCGGAATTAAAAATTTCATGGAAAATAAGATAAATTCTAAAGTCTTAGGCGGTCATACAATCTATTCTGAGTGGCCATTGATAGGTGGAGAGGCTTCAGGATTCGTACACAAAGACAGGATTATAAAAAAGAACTATGTTGAAAAGGGAGATAAATTAATTGTTACTAAACCAATAGGAAATCAAGCTATAATGGCAGCATATCGTCTACAAAAAAACAACCCCGCTCTTATAGAGAATTATTCAACATCAAAAATTGATGATTCCATTGATTTTGCAATTAACCTCATGATTACACCGCTTCGAGATGTAGTAGAGGTTATACATTCTTACTCTGATGTTAATTTTGTTCATTCAATGACGGATGTTTCTGGATTTGGCTTAGCAGGTCATTTAAAAGAGATACTTCAAAATTCTAAACTTTCAGCGACTATTGACAAGGTGCCTATTATTAAATTATCTAGAGAATTGTCATATGATTTTGGTTATAAATTTGATTCATGCGAAATGCCAGAAACTGCAGGCGGAATGCTCATCTCTGTTGATCATAAACAAGCAGAAGAATTTTCAGAACGACTTACAAAGTTTGGAGTTTCAAATTGGATTATTGGGTCAATCGATAATGTTCATAAGCATAAATATGTTCACGTTTCTGAAGATGTTGAACATATTGAAATAACAAAATTCTAACGATGTCGATGAAATAAGCAAAAACACATCATTGTGGGTGCTTATAGAGAAATCCGTTGCGAAACGGCATCGTAAAAATTTGATGGATTTAATATTTTCTTTTCTTATTTTGTTCTATATTTAGATCTTAGGCTTTAACTTTATTTGAATTAATACTAGCTATATATCTCATATTTAACATTTATCAAGTTTTTCGATAAATAATATCGAAAATTTTTATAGATAGTAAGAATTTGATTTATTAACTAACTTTAAATTAAAATTTATTGAAAATCATGAAAAGTTGAGGTGTATGAACAAAGAATCAGAATATAGATTGACAAAACAAGTGAAAATCTTTGGATGAAGCTGCAAGCTTAGTGCCAATGATCTGAATGATCTACTAACAAATACAGGGTTACAGGGAGATATCGAAGATGCTGCTATTGTTCCTGTTCCGAATTCTGATATCGTTCAAGTGAAGAATTTAGATATCTTTACCCCTATCGTTGATGAACCGGATATTATGGGACAAATAGCCGCATGTAACGTTACTAACGATATTTTTGCTATGAACGTACCTGAAATATCCGGGATGTTGGTCTTCCTTGGAATTAATAAAAATACTCCAATGAAGATTGCAGAGGGAATATTAGAAGGAATAAAATACTTCATGGAGAAAAAGATTGACTCGAAAGTTGTAGGAGGTCATACAATTTACTCCGAGTGGCCTTTAATCGAAAAAAAAGCTTTTTTCGAGGGGAAATCGGCGGGGAAGCTTCGGGATTTGTCCATAAAGATGCTATTATTCATAAACAAGGAGTTATAAATGGAGATAAGCTATTATTAACCAAACCTATAGGATTACAACCTGTAATGGCTTCATACAGGATTTTGAAAGATATGCCGGAGATGCTTGAAACATATTCTGAGAAACAACTTAGAAAATCAATAAAACTTGCTATAAAGCTTATGACAACTTCAAATCAGGATGTTGTAAAAACGATTCATTCATTGGATGATTTTTCATTTATCCATGCTATGACAGATGTTTCAGGGTTTGGTCTTGCTGGTCATCTATTAGAAATGCTTCAAAACTCTAATTTATCCGCAATTATTGAGACGATACCCTCAATTAAACTCTCTGAAAGCCTATCTAAAGATTTAGGTTATGCTTTTGATGACTGTGAATGTTCAGAAACTGCTGGTGGTATGCTTATGGCAATTAATGCTTCGAACGTAGAGGATTTTTCAAATACTCTCTCAAGTAATGGAATTTCAAATTGGATTGTAGGTTCGATAGATACAGTATCCCCAGGACTCGTGAGAATTTCAGAGAACGTAGAAAACATAGAAATTACAAAATATTAACGATGTTGATGATATAAGCTGAAACACAATAATGTGGGGGCTTATTGAGAATTCCACCTGCGAGGTGGCTTCATATCTGGAATTATTTTCTTTCTTTAATTTTTCCTTTTAAATTTAATATAATTTCTCTAATTTCATTTAAGGCTTTATCTATTAATTCTTCCCCATTTTCTATATTAAAAGCAGTAATCGAAACCTCAACTAATACAGATAGCCCTATCTTCGGGTGCGTTTTTATCCAAAGTTGAGGATATTTTTTTTCTAATTCACTCGTATACGGTGCAATCTGGCTTTCTCCAATACCAGAAAAAAGAAATCCTTTTTCAACAAACTTACCTTTCTTCTCTTTCAAAATCGGATTTATTACATTTCTAAACATTGATTTCATCTCTGCTGGTACACCTGGAAGTATAAATATTGTTGTGTTTTTTTCCTTAATTTTAACTCCCGGAGCAGTACCTACGGTATTTGGTAATGGTATGGCGCCTTGAGGGAGGTATGCCATCTTTTTTCTCTCTTTGGTCATTCCCTCAAGTTTTAAAATTCCTCTTTCATAAGCATGTTTGTAAGCCTTCTTTATAGAACTAAAAGCATGTTCATTTAGTTCCAATTTTCTTTTTAAACCAATAGTTATACCTTCCAAAGTCATATCATCGAAAGTTGGTCCTAATCCACCAGTGATAATGACTAGGTCTGGATTCCGTTTCAAAACTTCTTGTAATGTACTAGAGATTACATCCAGGTCATCTCCTACCGTGGATATCCTTTTAAGTTGATGACCATATCGAGCTATCCTTTTTGCCATCCAATTTGAATTGCTATCAAGTGTTTTTCCAATTAAAATCTCAAAACCGATTATTAGTAATTCAATATCCATCTTTAGCTCATGTTTTTTAAATCAGGTAATAAATTAATATCTTTAATTATTTTTCTTAACAATTTAATTTTATAAAACTTGATATTTATTATTTAATTTATTCAATTACTTTTAGATAAAAGAGATACTATTGAAAATCAATGACAATAGAAATCGATGATGCAGGTACCGGAGATCTCGTTGGAGATGCCTTTATTGGCCTCTTAAGGAAGGAAACAGACGAGCTTATTTTTAAAACTTTATCTGTAGACTTATTTAAGGGAGATAATTGGAAAAATAAAAAACCATATAGCGAAGCAGTAAACTTAGTTAAGGATGGATTGCGAGAACTAAACTTCAAAAAAGATACAGAAATTGTACATCTTTGCCGCGGCAATATATTTGATCAAGTCCGATCCTATTTTTTGGAAGAAGGCATAAATTATGAAGACGCAATAGTTGAAGGTAAACTTCAAGACGCTGTTGAAGGTAAATTAATTGAACACCTTCGAAATGATTTAAACGTACGGTCAAGTAACTTAACAAAGAAATCTGGAGCAAGACGTTACTTTGTTTTGTTTAGTTGGGTTTGCTATGATTTCTTTAATCGAGAAAAATACGTAAAATCTGGCTTCAAAAAATGGAATTCGGTTTGGAGAGAACGAGCTATTGAAAAATTTAATAAATTAAAAAAAGCCAGGTAAAATAAATTTGAGATCTTTTAGTTTAATTTAGTTCCACAGCTCTTACAAGTTTTAGCATTTTTAGGATTTTTATCGTATCCACACGCGAAACAAATCAAGCCTTTACTATCTTCTGGTTTTTCAAAATCAAATCTTTCCTGCTTTGGTTGAGATTGTTGTTCGTGAGTTGAGTCTGATTCAGAATTCAAACGTTTTTTCACATAATCTTCATCGTGGGGGGTTATAATTGTAAAATCTGTTGAAGTATGAATCTCTTTGAATCCCTTAGGTATGTTTTTTAATTCAGACTCTTCTACAGTTGTAATATCATTATTAACAACAGCTTCACTATGTTCAGTCTCTTCTTTTTCAATCTTATGAGATGCTACTTTCTCATCTTCAATTAAATCAGTAGTAATTTCTTCTTGAGTATCTTCTTCTTGTATATAAATCTCTTCTTCGAACAGAACTTCTTCTATTTGACCAGCTTTCAGATTTTTTATATGAGCTATAATACCTTTAGTTCTATTGATAAGCATATTCTTATAAGTAGCGTCAATATTACGGGATTTTGAGAAATTCAGCGTCATTTCAGAAATTTCTAACCAATTTTTTATAGCAGACTCAATTTCATTTCTTCTTTCATAGCCTTTAGCTAATGCGACTTTAGTTTTTAGTGCTTCATTAAATTTTTCAACATCCATCCGTGATTCTACCCATTCTTATTTAAATTACATGTTTTACATGTAAATTCAAATTATTAAATATTTATTAGAATTCTTACTAAAAATTAAATTTCCTAACACTACTATTTCTTTAAGATTAAATAAGAATTTAATTTCTCTCATTATAAACACTTAAAATATGTCTCTAAACCCTTTTTCATTAAACGAAATAAAAAATCTTCGAGAAGCAATCGAAAAAAACGGATGGAAAATAGATGGTGTTATAGAAAATTATTTTCGATATAGCTTGAAAAAGGAGAAAATTATCATATTTACTATAAAATTTCCTATAACACTGCCATTAAGGCTAAATGTTCCATTTGAAGTTGTTAGTTTTCGAGTTTCAATAGCATTTCAAATTTGGAACTTGAATCAAAATTCTTTTATTGCAATACTTTATTTAATGAAAGCTCTTAGAAGTTTAGCGATATCTCTCACCTTGGAACATACTTTTCCAATTATGGGAAAAGAGCAGAAAATCATTAGTTTACTAAATTTGATAATGCCAGAAATAATAAGAGGAGAAAATGAGAATACATGGCTAAATCGCATCAGAATTTCCCTCTTAAATAAGAGAGAACAATTAAAGGATTTTACAATTGATCAACATAAGAATCTTATAGAATCTCTCAAAAATATTGGATTAGAACCTAGTTTTAATTTACCCTGGGAATTAAAGAATGGAGTTCCCAAAATCAGAACGTCTGAAACGTTATTTTTCTCAAATGAGGGTGAATTTAATGAATTCTTTATATTTGAAAAAGGATTTTTTTCATATTTCAAAGACATCGAATATAAAAAATTCTACATTAGGAGTTCTTTTGATACTTATTCTCCATACGTATTAATTGACTTATTTAATGATGTTCCTGACTTTAAGTTAGAAGAATTAGTGGAAAATTGGATTAAATTCTCCAGAATCATTTTGAATTCAATCTTAAAGGTTATTGAAGGGGATAAAATCAATCAGAATGAACTTCTAAACTTTAGACCTTCAAAGGAATTAATTTACAGAAGTAAAAATTTTATTTCAGACCAAAATAATTATCCCTTCTCAGCGCTTTGTTATGAGAGCTCAATTGCAAAAGAGTTATTTCCCTTACATAATGATCTGTTCAACAAACCTCCAACCAATTTCGAAGTAATTGAAACTATAAATCAATATACAGAAGCAGAAGAACTTATTAAAAATTATAATTTTGATGAAGCGACAAAAAAACTCAATGAATCATTAAAAGTATTTAATAAAAATCAAGAAAAAAAAGTGGTTGTTGCAATTCTTTTAAAATTAAAGAAAATTGCAGCTCTTTTAAATAATGAAGATTTAGCACGTAATTACTTGGAAAGCGCTCTTGGTGTTGCTAAATCAGGAGAGGTACCAATAGATTACATAATAAAAATACATTATAATTTAGGAATTAGTTATTTCAAGAAGAAAGATTATGAGAAGGCATTAAATCACTTTAATATAATTATCAATTTCTTAAAAAACGAAAAAATCCCTTTCATTAAAAAAGATTATGTTGGAATGGCATACCTTCACATCGGATTAATCTATTTGGAACAAAATAAAATTATTGAATCAAAAGCTTATTTTAGACGAGTGCTTGAAATCGGGAGCAAACTACCTAAAATCAAGTTAACATACTTTTTAACTCGTGCTATTAGATTTAAAAATCAAGGAAATCTTTCACAAGCTCAAAGATTCTTAAAAGCAGGCTTAAATAATACTGATTTTAATTTTAATGATAACCAAATTCAGAATGTTTTTATTGATTATGTTCTAGAATTAGCTGAATTCTATATCCATCATAGAAAAGATTCCAAGAAAGCAATTTATTATTTGAGCAGCTTAGAAAACCATCTTTCCCCTAAAGAAATCAATAATATAGAGAGAGCTATACGTTGGAATTTGTTAATGAGTGATTATTACAAGAATATAGAAAGAAATAACCAGAAATCACAATTTCATATAAAACAAAGTCGAAATTTAAAAAATCAACTTCAGAAAATTGGAGTAGGTGAATAATAAAAAAAGAATTTATCTTTTAAATTTAGATCTTTTAGCCCCAATACTATCTTGTTGACCTCCAAATCGACCATCAACAAATCGAGCTTTATATAAATCTCGATATCGCATTCTTGGAGATTTCTTCTTTCGAGAATTCACTCCTGACCTTTTTATTTTAGGAGTCTGCATTTTAACCTTTCCGGCTTTTGTTAATGAACCATGAGAACCAGGCATTTTCTTCTGATCAACTCAATTTTATTATTATTATTAGTATGATTATATTAATAAATTCAAATTCTTAAATTTTGCTGTCAAAAGCTAATCTTAAAGATCGGACTCCAATTTTTTATTAAATTTATTAGTAATTTTTTTAATTAAACTAAATCTTATTTTGAGTTGCATTATGCCTGAAGAAGGATTTGATAATAGTATTGTTAAAAAGTGTGAAGAAAAAATATTGTACGGGGTTAATAAAAAAATCTGTTTTGCATGTGGGGAACAAATTGACAAAGGTACAGAAATTTGCCCCTATTGCAAAACACCTATTGAATAATTTTTTCATCCAAATATCTTAAAGCTAAAGAAATATTATAATTTATACTAATTAAATTATAAAACGTAGGCATTTCTGTGAGCTTTAGAGGTAAAAACACGAAGAAAAAAAGTTCATTTGCTGTATGGATTTTAATATTCATTTTAATCACATCCCTAACTTTTATATTATCTCTATTAATCAATCCATTTTGGTGGATCTTACTTCCTATATCATTGTTCTTGATTATCGTAGTTCAATTAACTTCACGTTATTTCTGGTTAGAAACTGAAAATTGTCCACGTTGTAATGCACCTATAAGTAAATATGGTGAATTTTGTAGAAATTGCGGTCTCAAACTATGGTTCAAGTGTCTTTCATGCGGCAAATACATGCGAGCTGATACCAAATTTTGCGATTATTGCAATGTTGAATTTGAACATACTGAGAAAGAAAGAGAAACATTTCAATATGAAATTATTAAAAAAGGTTCTCCTTTACCTAAAAAGCCTAATTTTTGTGCCAATTGTGGTGCTGAATTGAAAAGCGCAAATATTAAATTTTGTGAAGAATGCGGAGAAAAAATATAACATTTCTAATTTTTTAATCCTTCTCTCTTCTTAGACTTGAATAAAAATGATAAAGCAGTCCATAAAACTAAATAAATAAGAACATTTCTTATAAAAATTAGTAAATCCTCGTTATAATAAGCCAATTTAAGAAAGTAAACCGAAAACAACCAAGTTATATTCAATATAATAAATAATGGTGCTAATTTCTTGAAAAGAGTTTCTCTTCCCTTCCAGATCAAATATATATCGATGATGATAGGAGTAATATGAATATAATCGTAGTAGAGAAATAAAACGACAAATTCATACACTACAATAATACCTAAAGGCACAATTGAATAAATTAAAAAATTGTTTACATAGGGATTTTTGCGATAAAACAGCCATGCGATCGAGAGCGAGAAATACCATTGGCTAATGGTAAAAATTATTATATTTGCACCAGGATCCCCATGTTGCTTGGCACCATATAGGAAAGTGTCTAAGGGTTGCCATGAAAAAGGAATTAAAAATTGGAAAGTTAATGATATTAATATTGCTATAGCAAACTGGATAATAGTGATAGTGTGTAAATTTAAATTAGAAAATATGGTTTTCAAAATCCTATTATGTTTTTTCAAATTAATTAAGATAAATAATAAATCCTATAATGATAGAATATTTTTTATCCTTATAGATTAAAATTGGTGAGATAAACAATTTCAGAAAAAAGAAGAGAAACCAATAATAGAAAAAATGGTCCGAGAAAATCAGTTTACCTTCCTAAACCAAGAATCCCCCCCGTAGAAGAAGCAGATTGGGATGATGATACTCGAAATTTGATTGAGGGATGGGGGAAGATGAATAATAATGCTCCAGCTCCAAATATTATGAAAACTCTGGGCAATTATTCGAAGTTATATAACCGATGGCGTGTTTTTGGCAATCATATTTTATATAAATGTTCACTTCCCATTAGAGAAAAAGAAATTCTTATTCTACGCATTGGATGGCTCTGTAATTCGGAATATGAATGGGCTCAGCATTCTGTTATAGGAAAACGAGCGGGACTTAGTGAGGATGAGATATTAAGGATTAGAGATGGTCCTGATGCTGAAGGTTGGAGCCCTTTTGATGCTCTTTTACTACATGCTGTAGACGAATTGTATGTTGATTCCTTTATAAGCGATACTACATGGAATGAACTTGCGAAAACTTATGATAAGCACCAACTCATGGATCTGGTCTTTACCGTTGGTCAATACAATTTAGTTTCGATGGTACTCAACTCCCTCGGACTTCAACTTGAAGAAGGTATGAAAGGTTTTCCGAAAGCATAAATGAGGATTTCCTACTCTTTAATTTTTCTTCCTTTATTTAATCAATTAACCTCAAATATCATGGTTAATTAAAAAAAGATATAAATTTCACAAATTCTTTAATAATTTAAATTACCAAAGGGGACTTGGTGTAGCCCGGTGGCACAGCAGGCTCCAGATCCT
>JAHLWJ010000173.1 GCA_019057975.1 Promethearchaeota archaeon
AAATTTTTTTGTTTAAATATGTATATAATTAATTTTTATGGAATTATTTTATTTCAAATTTAATAAAAACTGCAATCTCATCGACAAAACTATGGGTTATTGGTAAATACAAAAATAATAAATTACAAATCAATTGGACCCCAAATGATTATGTATTTTTTTCTGACTTAAACAAACAATAAAAGAAATTGCAAATAAAGTGTTAATAAAATAACTTTAAATTGGAGAAACAAATAAATTTTTATATCAAAAGAGGTAAAATATTAACGATAATAAAGAATTAATAATTCTCTTGATTCAGATCACGCCACCGACAAAATTTTGTACTTTTAAGAATCACAGATTATAGTTCTTTATTGTTAAAGATAATTTGAAATTGAAAAAAGAGATGTTAAACATTGGTATTATTATCAGATCCTAAAACTATAAAAGAAAAAGATGGTGAAAAAATAAAGCGGAATTATTTAACAAAATTAATACCTCAAGTTTTTAGAACTGAAGGTGATGTTGTACCTTTCGATCCAGTTAAAATTGAGCACAGCCTTATCAGAGAAACTGGTTTAGATCAAGGATCTGCTGATAGGATTACTGAACTTGTTGTCAGAAGAATAATTTCTTCAGGGATTAAATTTCTATCAGGTCCGCATATTAGAGAAATCGTTTGTTCAATTTTATCAGAACAACATTTTGAAGAAGAACGTAAAATATACACAAGAATTGGAATGCCATTGATGGATTATGAAGCTATTTTAGAATATGGAGTTGATGAAAATGCAAATCAGGATATGAATCCTGAAAGCATTCATCATTGGGCTGCAAATAGGATCTCTGATGAATACGCATTATTAAGAATTTTAGACTCAGAAGAAGCACGTGCTCATTTATTTGGTGATCTTCATGTTCATATGCTTCGGTATTTCGATTTGCGACCATTCTGTCAAGAATGGGATCCCAGGATGATTCTTGAAAATGGTTTACCGCCTGTAGAGAGTTGGGCTCATTGTAGTAAGTCTGGTCCGGCAGGTAGTTTGCGTGTGGCTGTTACACATTTAGCAAAGTGGTTAGGGATTATTCAAGGTGAATTTAGCGGTGGCCAGGGATATGATTATATAACCACCTTTTTAGCTCCTTATGCACGTGGTATTTCTGATAGAGAAATAGAACAATCGATGCAGTGTTTAATTTTTGAAACTAATCAAATTTTTGCTGCAAGAGGAGGACAAGTTCCATTTACTTCGATCTCCTGTACTCCAACAGTACCAGATGGTTTATTAAATATACCCGCAGTTGGACCTCATGGAAAAATAGGAGGAACTTATGGTGATTATAAAGATGAATGTCTTAAACTCTTTGATGCTTTAACTGACGTATATATTCAAGGTGACCATAATGGAAAACTCTTTGCTTTTCCGAAACATGAGATTAAAATTAAAAAAGAATGGTTAAGTGAATTTGAACCATCTTATTTAAAACTAATGGAAGAAGTCGCAACAATGGGAACTCCATATTTTCTTAATATGTGCCCAGATTGGATGCCTGATGAAATTCATAGTCAATGTTGTAGAAAGTTTTTAAGTGCAAATCAAATAATAGAACAATGCATCCTTGATCCCGAAAAAAGAAAAAATGCTAATGTGTGGGAAAATTATGTTACAATTGGTTCATTACAAAGCGTTAGTTTAAATTTACCTCGGTATGCTTATCTTTCCAATAATACAGATGATTATTTTACATTATTAGATATGAAAATGGAACTTTCAGCTAGAATTCTTAGAAAAAAATGGAATTTAATGGAAAAACGGTTAAAAACTGGTCATTTACCTTTATGCAGTGGGAAAATTAATGGCAAGCCAATTTTTAATATTAACGATCAGAATCTTTCAATAGGGTTTACCGGATTAAATGAAGCTGTGAAAAGCCTAACTGGATATGAATTACATGAACATGATACTGCTTATGAATTAGGAAAAAAAATATTAAGTTATATGGTTGCTAAATGTAATAGTATGACAGAAAGAGATAAAAAATATTACTCTCTTTGGGAACAACCTGCAGAATCAACAGCTAATCGTTTAGCAAAATTAGATTTAAAACATTTTCCAAAGAAAGCTATCCCTCAATCACATGGTAATACTGCCTATTATACAAATTCAGATCATTTTAGATACGATGCAGGTATTTCTTTATCAGAAAGGATTAAAAAACAAGGTGAATTTCACCCGATAGTAAATGGAGGTGTTATCACTCACATTTGGCTTGGCGAACAAAAGCCAGATATTTATGCTTTATGGGAACTTACTAAGAATATCTGCCTTAATACGAATACTGCATATTTTGCATATACAATTGATTTCATTTATTGCCCATCGTGTAGAAAGATGATTAGAGGTACTCAATTTAGCTGCCCAATGTGTCAGTCTGAAGATGTAAAAGTTTATTCCCGAGTCACAGGATATTATAGTGAAGTAAATAGATATAATCCGGGTAAAATAGCCGAATGGCAAGCTCGTAAACGAGAATACCTTTTTCATTAATTTTTTATTTTTCTATTTTTTATATAATCCCGTATAATATTCTATATATGGTAAAAGAGAATTCATTAATAGAAATTCAAAATTTAGTTGATCATTGGATTTGTGAACATGGGGGATACTGGTCTCCTTTATCAATGATTTGTGCGATTGTGGAAGAGTTAGGAGAAGTAGCTAGAGAGGTTAACTCTCTTGAAGGATATAAACCTAAAAAATCTAGTATATTGAATTCAAATTTAGGAGAGGAATTAGCGGATCTTCTATTTTCTATAATATGCATCGCTAATCATTATAAAGTTGATTTGGGAAAAGAATTTAATAATATAATTGATAAATACTCTAAGAGAGATTCAAAGCGGTTTTTAGATTTAGAATAACATCAAATTGTTTAATGGAATACCATATGAAATTATCTTTAATGCAAAATTTTAATTGATTAAATTTTTCTATTTTATAAGTCATTAGTAATGGGTTACTAATTTATCGTTAAAACTCATGTTGAAAAATGGATTGGAAAAGCAGGAAATACTTCGTATACTAGAAGATAAATTAAAATTAGATAAGTTGTATGATTCAGGATCAATTTTAGGATCTATGTGCACAGAACCACTTGATTTAGGTATTGAAATTTGCATGAAATATATGTCTAAAAATTTAGGTGATCCTGGATTATTTTTAGGGACAACAGCTTTAGAGAAAGAACTAGTTTCAGAGATAGGTGAGCTTTTTGGAGGAAAACATATAATAGGCACATTTACTACAGGTGGTTCAGAAGCAAATCTAATTGCAATGAGGATCGCTAAGAAGTTGAGACCTGATATAAAAAATCCTGAAGTTGTGTTGTCTCAATCTGCACACATTTCATTTGATAAAGCAGCTGATTTACTCGATATAAAGCTTCGAAAAGTACATTTAAATGAAGATTTTACATTAGATATGAATCATTTTGAGTCTTTGATAAATCAAAATACATGCGGGGTAGTAGGTATTGCTGGAACTACATCTTTAGGTCTAGTTGACCCTATTGAAGAAATCGGTAAAAAAACCGATGGGGAAGATATCTCCTTCCATATAGATGCCGCATTTGGAGGATTTGTATTACCTTTCTTAGAAAATTTAAATCTCCATAACCCTCCCTGGGATTTTTCGGTCAAATCTGTTGATTCAATTACAGCAGATCCTCATAAGATGGGAATGGGAGTAATTCCTACTGGCGGAATTTTTTTAAGAGATAAATCAATCTTACAAAAAATCGGATTTGAAATTCCTTATTTAGCTGGTGGAAATTTTAAACATCTTCATATTGTTGGGACAAGGTCAGGTGGAACAGTTATTGCATTTTGGGCAATTCTCAAGTCTTTAGGAATAAACGGATTTAATAAAATTGTTGAAAAATGTATGGACAATACCAATTATTTAGTGAAAAGAATTGCGGAGATTAAAGGAATCAAAATAGCAACTAAACCTGTAATGAATATCGTAGGTATTACGACCGAGAATGGAGATACAATATGTAAAATTGATGAAGAATTGCGTAAAAGGAATTGGATGACAGGGAAATTCGAGAAACTCAATTTAATAAGAGTGATAGTAATGCCCCATGTTCAAAAAGTCCATTTAAAAAATTTTATTAAAGATTTAGAAGATATTGTAAAAATTTAATAAGTTAAGCTAATACAAAAATTCTTTCCTATAATTTTATAGTCAATTTTATGTAATTTTAAATGTAAAAGATATAGTTCTAAAATTCTATTATCTACCTTCTTAATTAGTTCTTCTTATTTTGCCAAATCCAAATCAGTTTTATAGTACTTTTTACTATTTAATATTTAAGTAAAAATTTATTTGGGAGTTTAATTTCATAAAGTTTGATTTAGTGATATGGGAAAAGAAAAAAAGGCATTAGGGATAAAGACAACTCGATATTTTACTAAAAATTGTTCTAAATGTGGTTTTGAGTATCCAAATTGGTTTACTAATTGCCCAAAATGTGGCGCAGCTTGGGATGAAATGGAAGCAAAGGTATTTTCAACTACCGTAGAAGATCAAAGGAAAACAATTAAGATTGTAGTAAAGATAACTGAAGAAGATTTTAATAGAGCTATATTATATGTGAATTTAATTTTTAGTGCAGATCAAGGGAAATCGTGGTATCAAATGCCAATGGACACAAAGATGGATTACTATATAGCTGAAATTGATGAAATTCCTTCGGGTTCAATTATTATTTATTACATTGAAGTTTATTTAGAGAATGGAGAAAGAATTATTGAAAATAATGATAATAAATATTTTTATTATAAAGTGGGTGTATCTATTGGAGAACCTGAAGAAAAACCTACCGAAAGTGAAAAAAAAGCGTTTAAAGAACAAATTAAGGAATCTTTAATCAAACCTAAACAATACTCTAAAGATTCCAGTGAATCTCAAAAATCAGAAACTTATGTAACCAGAAATCTGATTGAACAATCTACAAGGATCCCTCAAGAACCAATTAAGTCCAATATAGATGCTAGTTCTCAAGAACAATCTTCAAAAGATTTGACGATTTTTGGTAAACCTCAAACAAAAATTGATCCTGATTTAAAAGTTTGTACTTATTGTAATTCTAAAATAAAGAAAATGTGGAGTATTTGCCCAATTTGTGGAAAAGATCTATAACTAATCCTAACAATTAATTTAGGTAATAAAGAATGCATTAAACTTTGAATTTAATTAAAATGCTTAAATTTTATTCATATGAAAAATACATATTAAAAATTATTATAAGTGTGAACCACACTTGTTACAAAAAGCATAATCAGAAGATAATATTGCACCACAATTTTTACAAATTATAAGCTCTTTACTACCTGATTTGGAACCATCACTTTGAGGTGTTGGTGTTGGCTGAATAGGTGTGAACCCGCTAGGTTTACTTCCTATATCAGCAGCGTTTGGAATTATCCTCAGTTTACTGTTTTCTTGAATTTGTGATCCTTTTTTTTCGGAAAATGGAACAAAGTGAGATGATTGAGCATTTGTTGTTTCATCATCTTTCTGTGTTAAGGCTTGAAAAAGAGAAGGTGTACTAGTTGGTTTGCTTACGGGAGTTATAGGTGGAATTGGAACTGCAGCCGCAGATTCTACTTTCGCTTTCTTTTCTTTTTTAGGTTTTTCCTTTTTTTCCTTTTTTTCCTTTTTAGTTTTTTTCATTGCTTCTAGTAATTGTTGCTGTTTTTCTTTTTCTTCTTGAGTTTTCTTTTCCTTCTCTTCCTTCTTTTTCTGTTTTTCAAGTTTTTTCATATCTTTCTTTGAATAAATCTGTTCAGGCATGTAATCCATTAAAGAATCAGATTTTGGTTGAGGTTCTCCTTGTGACATAAGAAAAGGAGCGGGTGGTAGATTAGAGTTTTCTGCCGTTGGAATTTCTTGAACAGATTGAAATCCTTCTGGTGCTGGTGCTGGGGTGGGAACATTTGAAGCAAAAGGAACGGCTTTTGGCCTGTAAGTTTCCTCACTAGTAGATATTGAGGACCCTTGTAAAGGAATAGAACTGGTAACTTCTTCTGACTTTTCTTCTGCTAATATTTCTTCCGGTGTTTTAAATTCAAAATCTGTTGATCCTATGTTTTGGGTTCCAACCTTTGATTCAGGAATCGGGATTTCTGGCTCAGATTCTGGTTCGAAAGAGGGACTTGGGGCAGGAGATTTTATAAGAGCGGGTTCTGGAACTGGAGGAGCTTCATATTCAAATTCGGGTTCTGGTTCAAATGATGATACTGGTTCTTGTTTCACCGTCGTCATAGGCTCTGGAACTGGTGGAGCCTCATATTCAAAATCAGGCTGCACTTGAGCTGAGGTGGGTGTATAGGCTTCAGAACCCGTAATTGGTATAAGTCCGGGGTTAAATACCACATTATTGGATATAAGCTGATCTGGAACTCCTGATCCTATCATTAGGCAAGCGAGGATATAGAAACAATCGCCGACACCATCTCCTGTCTTTGCAGAAGTCTCCATGTAAAATAAATTAAAATTACGAGTGAATGTGTTGATTTCATCTAAAGATACCGCCCTTTGATCTACTAAATCGCTTTTATTTCCAACTAATAGTAAAGGAATCTCGGTCTTTACATTTGCTCTAACCTCTTCAATCCATTGAGGCAGATGTTCAAAACTAGCAGAATTTGTTAAATCAAAAATCAATAAGGCTCCTAATGATCCTCTGTAATACATTGGTCTAATTGAGCTAAAACGTTCTTGTCCGCCTGTATCCCATATTTGCAGTTTTGATCGAATCAATCCTTCATTAGAATCAATATTAATTGTTTTTACATGAAAATCTACACCAATCGTCATTTTATAATCTTCCGTAAAAAATCCTTTTGAGAATCGAAGTGTTAGAGCTGTCTTTCCAACGCCTCCATCTCCTACAACAATCGATTTAAAAAGATAGTCATATTCTTCTGCCATTACAAATCCTCTGTTTACATTTCACATTAATATATATTTCGTATTTTCTAAAAACTACAAGCTTCTATATATTATAACTATAAATACAAATTTATAATTTTATTTATATCGATAAAAGGAGATTCCGTTATTATACTAATAATTAAATGAGTTATCGGGGTATTATTTTTTAATGATTTTTTTGGCAAATAGAGATAAAATAATTCTAAATTTAATAATTGTATCAAAAAATTAAATAATTTAATTTATAGCTTCTTCAATTTTTTCTTAAAAAGATTTTTTATAAACCATTCATATACTTTTTACAAGTTTTAATTGGAAGTTGATTATTATGGTAAACCCTAAAGATATTGATTTTTACTCATTAGGATTTAATTTTGTTGAAACTAAGAGTATGTTCGTTTCAGATTTTAAAGATGGCAAATGGGATAAAGGTAAGCTAGTACCCTTTGGTAAGATTGAAATTTCTCCTGCGGCATGTGTGTTAAATTATGGACAAGGAATTTTTGAAGGAATGAAAGCTTTAAGAGCAAAGTCAGGAGAGATTACCTTATTTAAGCCAAATGAAAATGCAAAAAGATTTAATCAAAGCGCTAAAAGAATGTTAATGCCCGAGTATGATATTGATAAATTTATAGAAGTAATCAAAAATGTGGTAAAGGCAAATGAAAATTACATCCCTCCTTACGATAGTGGAGGTGCTTTATATATCCGACCGATGTTATTTGGGAATGGACCAATGCTAGGTGTAGCTTCGGCAAAAGAATTCAAGTTAATCATTTTTACAGCCCCTGTTGGACCTTATTTCCCCGAAGGTTTTAAAGGTATTGATTTAGAGATTTCGAAAAAGTATACAAGAGCCGCACCTGGAGGAACTGGCTCGACAAAAACAATCTGTAATTATGCTGGAACAATGTTACCCGCAAAAGAAGCAAAGTCTAGAGGTTTTGCTCAAATTTTATACTTAGACGCAGTCAATTTAGAGTTTATAGAGGAGGTTGGAGCTGCTAATTTCTTTGGATTAATAAATGGTAAATTAGCCACACCTAGAAAAACAGGAACAATTCTAGAGGGAATCACAAGAGAATCTATTTTAGAATTGGCATTAAAAAAACTAGGAATAGAAGTCGAAGAAAGAGATATTTCTTATAAAGAATTATTCGATGAGAGTTGTACTGAAGCTTTCTGTTCAGGAACCGCTGCGGTTATAACACCTATAGCTTCAGTTTCTTTAGAGGGTAAAGAAAAGATTTTCAATAATAAAGCACCTGGTGAAATTACAACAAAATTGTATGAAATACTAACGGGAATTCAACGTTTAGAAATTGAAGATGAATTTGGATGGATAGTTAAAGTCTAATTTACAAATTTTCTTTTAATTTGATAATTTTTCAATTAAACTATAAAAAGTTTGTTTTACATTAAATCCTGTTTTTGATGATATTTTTAGATATCCTATTACGTTCTTATTATTCCTTATAATCTCTGAAATATAATCGTCAAAAATATGAGCTTCGCTAGTATCAACTATATCACTTTTTGTACCTATAATATAAGCAGGAATGCTTCCATAATGATTTAATTTATGAATCCACTCCTCAACACCTTCGAGTGTGTTAAATCGCGATAGATCAAACAATACGAAAGCAGCGAGAGAACCATTTACAAAATCAGATAACAACTTTTTAAATTGATCCTGTCCTGCAAAATCCCACATAATAAAGTTATATTCATATCCATTAATAGAGACATCTTTTGAAAAGAAATCCACACCCTTAGTTAATTCACTATTCATATCGAAATTATCATAAATTAAACGGTTTAGAAATGAGGTTTTTCCTACTCCTCCATCTCCAGAAACAATGATCTTAATCGTTTTCTTCATTTTAATATATACTATTTTATTTCGAATTTAAAAAAGTACAATAAAATTTGTTTTCCGTAATAGTAGA
>JAHLWJ010000174.1 GCA_019057975.1 Promethearchaeota archaeon
ACACTTTAGGGAAGATTCTCTTGAAGATATATTCTTAAAATTAACTGGTAGGGGGTTGCGTAATTAATGTATTCAATCGATGTAAAAACATGGCATATCGCTAAAAAAAATATAAAGGAAAAGCTTAAAAACTTAGGCTCAATGTTTTGGACAGTTGTATTTCCAATTATGATGCTACTTGTTTACAAATTAGCCTTTAGTGAAGGTGATGATAATACTATGATAAATGGATTAACGGCATTTGATGTAGAATTTCCTGGAATAGTAGTATATACAATCGGTATGTCTTCAGTTACAAGTGCGGTTATGTTTGCTATGAGTAAAGTAGACGGAACCTTAGAGCGTATAGATTCAATGCCTGTTAGTCGTGGAAATGTATTTTTAGGAGCAGTAATATCTGAGACCCTTTTTATGAATTTACAACTTATTTTAGTATTCGGATTTGGGTATGGAATTTTAGGAGCTCATTTTGAACTCGCAATGTTACCATTTGGATATTTGATTGCCATGATTTTTGGCATTGGAGCAATTGGATTGGGTCTTATTATTGCGAGTTTCCTTAATTCCCCTGAAGGAGCGAATGGAATTGCCATGTTGTCTCACATGACCTTAATGTTTGTATCAGGATCATTTTTTCCATTGGACAATGCGGGTGTTTTTTTTACTCCACAATATTGGGTTAAACAAGTCTATCTCCAATTGACTGTTGTTGGGGATTTCTTCACTGATTTGATGTATAGTGGATCTATAATTTTACCCACTTCTGAAGCCTCTATCTTTCCCATTTGGAGTGGAATCCTAATCATATTAGCATTCACTTCCACATTTATCTTCTTAGGAGTTAAAATCTTTCAGAAGAAGACTACACTTTAAATTCATCGTAAAAAAATCTTTTTATTTTTTAAATTTTAAATTTTTTATATTTACTAAAAATTGATCTGTCAAGGTTTTTTTTTCTTTCTAATAAGTATTATACATGTTTATTCTAAATCTGTGAAAATTTTAAAAGGTATTATAATTATAGATTTTTATATACCTTTTTTAAATTAATTACCCTCATATACAAAAATGACTACTAACGATATCTCCTTTTTCTTCAATCCTAAGAGTATTGCAGTAATAGGGGCAAGTTCTACTAAAGGTAAAGTAGGAAATACCGTTTTAAATAACATTATAAACTCAGGATATAAAGGTAAAATTTTTCCTATAAATCCTAGGGTAGATACTGTTTGTAAGCTCCCATGTTACAAGAGCATTTTAGATGTGAAAGATAATATAGATATAGCGATTTTTGTTATTCCGGGTAAATTTGTAAATAAAGCCGCAGAAGAGTGCGGTAAAAAGAAAGTAAAAGGTCTAATTATTATCTCAGCAGGTTTTAAAGAAATTGGTGGAGAAGGTGTAGAAAGGGAAGAACAACTCATCAAGATCGGCAAAAAATACAACATGAGAATCTTAGGACCAAATTGTCTAGGGTTCATTGGAATTAATTACAATGGTTCTTTTGCAGCTGAAACCCCTAAAAAAGGAGGAATTGCTATGATCTCTCAATCTGGTGCCATGCTTACAGGAATGATGGATTATTCAATGACACAAGCATTCGGATTCTCTTGTAACATTAGTCTAGGAAATAAGGCTGACTTGGGAGCAGTTGATTTCATTAAATTTTTAGCTGAAGATGATAACACAAGTGTTATTTTATGTTACTTAGAAAGTATTAATGATGGACAAAAATTTTTAGAAATTTTGCCAAAAGCTACACGAAAAAAACCAATAGTTATTTTAAAATCAGGTGTAAGCGAAGCAGGTGCAAGAGCCGCATCTAGTCACACGGGAGCGTTAGCAGGCGCGGATATTGCTTACGATTTAACGTTTGAAAAATGTGGTGTTATTCGAGCTAAAACTATAGAAGATCTATTTGACTATGGTGAGGTTTTCCTATATCAACCAGTTCCAAAAGAAAATTCATTTGCGATAATAACAAATGCGGGGGGTCCAGGAATTGTTGCCACAGACGCATTTGAAAGAGAAGACTTAAAGTTTGCGGGATTTTCAGAGTCAATTCTTCATGCATTAAGAGAAAGATTACCTTTAGAAGCTTCAATTTTTAATCCCATCGATATTGTAGGAGATGCTGCACCAGATAGATATGAATTTACAATAAAAACAATTTTTGGTTTAAACGGTAAAGCAGAAACTAATGAAATTACAACAGAAGGAGCTTTAATCATCGTGACTCCTCAAGCTCAGACTAATCCCTCTGAAGTTGCTCGAATTATTCATGATATCTCATCTAAACATTTAAAAGGAAAACCAATAGTCTGTTCCTTCATAGGAGGAAAAAATATTTTTGAGGGGAGAGAATATTTAAAAAAAAACCATATCCCGTGTTACCATTTTCCAGATAGAGCAGCTCATTCATTGAAAACACTTATAAAACGATGTAAATACTTAAGAAGTACTTCTTTAGATGAATTAGTAATTCCTGCGTTTGATGTAAAAAAAGAAAGAGTAAAAGAAATTTTTTCTAAAGTTAGAGAAGATGGAAGAACAGTTTTATTAAGTTATGAGACAAGTGAAGTTTTTGATTGCTATGGCATAAAGTCTCCTAAATCTAGGTTAGCACAAACTCCCAAACAAGCAATGAAACTACTGTCTGAAACAGGAAATTCTGTTATGAAAATCGTAAGCCCACATATTATACATAAAACTGATGTGGGAGGAATTTTGTTAAATATTAAAACAGAACAGGATGCCTTTGAAGCTTACATTCAAATCGTCAATAATGCTAAAAAATTTGGTCCACAAAACGCTAAAATTTATGGTGTGGAAGTACAAGAAATGATTAACTTTAAAGTTGAGCCAAAAGTAAATGAAATTATAATTGGTATGTCAAGAGATCCTCAATTTGGTTCTCTTCTAATGTTTGGCACTGGAGGAATCTATGCTAATTTCATGCAAGATGTAACATTTGCTTTAGCGTATAAATTCACTAAAGAAGATGCAAAAAAATTGATAGAAGGTACAAAAATTTACCACCTTCTCCAAGGTGTTAGAGGAGAATCGCAATCTGATATTGAAGCGATAATTGATGTTCTTTTAAGACTATCTCAGCTTGTTAATGACTTTCCAGAAATAGTTGAGCTTGATATTAATCCTCTTTTAGCATTCATTAAAAGTTATAGTGCCGTTGATATTAAAATCACAATTAAAAGATAAATAATTATTATTAAGTAAATTAAAATAAAATAGAAAGTAAAAAGTTAAGAAAAGGGAAGAAAATGGTAAAAACATTTTATTTATGTTCATTAAATGAACTTGCTGGGAAAAGTTTTCTTTCAATTGGTTTTATCCAGAAACTAAAAAAAGAAGGGAAGAAGTTTGCCTATTTTAAACCAATTGGTGTGCCAAAAGCGGCATTTACCAATAAAGCTGACCCTGATGTTGGGTTCATCCTAAATACAGTCTATAAAACAGAATATCCATATGACTACATTTCTCCCACCTCAATTCCGGAAGCATATTATATTGATTTAGTTGATGCTAGCAAAAAAGAAGAATACTTAGCAAAGATTAAGAATGCTTATGACAAAATCGCAAAAGATGTGGATTACATTGTAATTGAAGGAAATCCTAGCATTAGAAAATTCATTAGATTAGGTATTGATGACGTAAGCATTGCTGAGATCTTAGGAATAAAAAAATTAATTTATGTTTCAACAGAATCCTCAGATCGATGTATAGACAACTTCTTTTTTACAAAAAAATATTTTGATTTTCGAAATATTAGTATTTTAGGAATCCTATTCAATAAAATAGATTTTGAATATATTTCACGAATCAAAGAGCTGTCAGATGGTCATATAACTAAATATAATATCCCCATTTTGGGTATAATAGAAAAAAGTGTTGAATTATTTTCTCCTCGCGTAAACGAGATTAAAGAACAAATTGGAGGAGAATTAATAAATGAATCAGCATCGTCAGGATTAGATAATCTCGTAGAAAAATTCCTTATTGGCGCTATGAACGCACAATCTGCATTAAAATATTTAAGACAGGTTAAACGGGCAGCATTTATTACAGGTGGTGATCGGACAGACTTAGCAATGGCTGCATTAGATCAAGATGTCTCAACATTAATATTAACAGGTTTCATTCAACCTGATATGGGTGTAATTACTGCTGCGAATGAAAAAAATATCCCTATAATTTTAAGTCCATCAGATACATATACAACTATGAGAAATTTAGAACGTTTGAGGCCAGGTATTCAAGAAGATGAAATAGATAAAGTTTTAACTTTAATTGAAAAAGAAATTGATTGGAATTTATTACTATAACTTATTTTCTAATTTCAAATCTTTTTTTGAGTATTGTTAAGTTTTCTTTTTTTAAAATTGTGAGCATATAATTTATCCATTATTGGTTTCATCCCAGGACAGTTATCCCAATTCCCCTCATATTCACATAATGAGCACACTTCTTTTACGTGTTTTGCTCTAATATATGCAATTACTCCAATAATAAAATTTATTTCAATCAAGAGTGAAATCTTAATAAATAAAAAAATGGGAAGTAAAACAGTTGAGACAATCAATAGACCTGTTCCTATTCCAATTGATATTTTTGAGAAAACTTTTAAAAACTTAGATTTTGTCAATCCAAATATATTTAAAATTATCGGAATGAAAAATGCAAATGATAGAAAAAACATACTAAGAAGAGTAGATAATTTAAGATTAAAAAACAATAAAACAATTAAGATAGTTAACCCAATTGTTGGATAAAATGTAAAACACCCAATACAAAGTTTGTATCTCCCAATGTGATATACGTGTTTGGAGAATTTTTCACAATTGGGGTGATGTGATAATAATATTGATTTTAAATCTGCAAAAAAAAGTGAAATACGAGATATCTTCATTTAATTATTAATAATTATATGTTCTCCAACGGTTACATTTTCTTTCATTTTTATTGAAAATATATAAAGATAAAAAAAAAAGTTTTTTCAAATAGAATTAATCTCTAACTATTAAATATATAATACATCCGATACAGCCAGTTAAGAGTACAACCAATAACCATACCGCAGCATTCATGTCTCTCTTCTTTGCATCCTTATAAACCCAAACTGCTAATGCAATACCAATAATCAAAAATACAACACTAAGTATAACAATAAGCATCAATACACCAGCTGCTATCCCATAATCTTGAAAAATCATTTTATTTTCCTCTTTTTAATTTAATTATTTGTATAGTAGGATTTTTATTTAGATGTTATAATAATATTTTTATCACTATAATATATAAATTTATATGATAATTATGTCAAATTTTAATCGCATCTATTATCCGAAATTAAAAGATTTCGTGATTTGGGCTAATCTTCCAACTAAAAAAAAATTATTAAATTTTGTTAAATAATTACTAAATATATTTTTCACTATTATATCTTCAAGAACGTGTGAATAATTATGGTTACCCAAAGAATTAAAGAAATTTCCTATGCAATACGCGAAATAGCTGCGGTTGCTAATAAAGTTGCTAAAAGCGGGAAGAAAATCTATCATTTAAATATTGGAGACCCTGTAATATATGATTTTAATACACCCCCGTATATATCCCAAGCATTAGCAGATGCTTCTTTTGGAGGCAAAAACTTTTATGTTGATTCATTAGGTGCTCCAGAACTTAGAGAGGAATTAAGTAAGTCACTGACTCAAAATTATAACCTTAATATAAAACCAAATGATATTTTGGTTACTACAGGAGTAACTGAAGCTATTTTTTTTCTCATAGCTGCAATGATAGAGAATAAGAAGGAGCTATTAATTCCTGGACCAAGTTATCCATTATATATAAATTATGCTAATTTTTTTGATGGAATTCCTGTAGAATATGGATTAGATGAATCTAATGATTGGGAACCAGATATTGATGATTTAAGGAAAAAAATTACTGAAAAAACTCAAGCAATCTTAATTTGTTCTCCTAATAATCCTACTGGTGTAATGTTCAGCGAAAAAATGATAAGGCAAATAATAGATGTTGCTGGGGAATATGATATACCTATTTTATCAGACGAGATTTATGATCAAATCATATATGAAAAACATTTCACGTGCCCTGCAAGTCTTAGTAAGGATGTTCCAGTAATTGGTTTGAATGGCTTCTCGAAAACTCATCTTGCTACAGGGTGGCGTTTAGGGTATATGTATTATCATGATCCCGAAAATAAGTTAGAAGAATTAAAAGAAGGTATTGCAAAAATGGCTAGAGCAAGATTATCCGCAAGTTCAATTGCTCAATATGCTGCTATTGAAATTTTAAAAAACCCGGGAACACATACAAAAGAAATGGTTAGAAAATTAAAGGAGAGAAGAGATTATTCATATGAAAGATTAAGAAAAATTGAAGGGATTACTTGTGTCAAAGCTAACGGTGCATTTTACCTCTTCCCAAAATTTGATTTTACCGAATTAGGAAAATGGAAGGATGATAAGGAATTTGTTATAGATTTACTTGAAACAACAGGAATTTGTACTGTTTATGGTTCTGGATTTGGTGAATATGGAAGAAATCATGTTAGATTTACATTCTTACCTAATTTAGAAATTTTAGAAACTGTATATAACAAACTCGAAAACTTTATTAAATAATCAAATTAAATAATTAAATCATTAAATACAATATTGGTTCGTAAAGATAGAGCTACAGAGGAAAGAAAGGGTCTTTATTTTGACATAATTTGCGGTATCGTTAACTCAATTTTGGCATTAATTGGTATAATTTTTTCAACATTAATTTATGGAATTAGAGACGTTACAAATTTCTACATTGGACTCACAGTTTGTATTTCTTATTTAGGATTTTCAATATTTCTGATTTTTATTGGGATTTATACTAAACAAAAAGAAAGGAAACATGGTGTTATCAGTGAAAAAAAGAAAAAAAGAGATCTAAAGCCTCCTATAGTATCATAAAAACTAATAAAAATAATCAAAAGCTTTATATACACTTTTGTCTTATTATTTCTGTGAAGTTGTAATTCATCATTCCTATTTAAAATGGGGTGATATATAGTCTAATATGTATATTCACTGTACTATAGAGGAGAATGATTTAATTAGCCTTAACAGAAGTACACGTGATACACGAGACAGGAAAACAATCGTTATTCCAAAAAAAGATTAATTCTATATACACCCCACCCTAAAAATCACCCTAAAAATCATATCCCCTTAAAATTAGGATTTTTATTTAAGAATCTTTCCAGTTTCCATATACCACATATAAAAGTCAAGTTCAGCAAGATTAAGGTTTAATCCTTCTGCGATTTTTTCTAATAATTCCTCTATTTCAAGATATTTTGTCTTCGTTAAAGTTTTTGGCTTTTCAATTAAGTTAAATTTTATTAAGAGATCTAAAATATGAAAATCTATTATCGCATAATCCGTAAAGCCTATATTTCTTAAAAAATGGCTAGCTTCTTTATATCCTAATCCTTTAATATTTTTTACAATCCACTCTCTTAACTTATGGAGATCCTTATAGGTTTTAATATTACTTTTTAATTCTCCTTGTAATTCTCTTGCTTGTAAAATATATTTCGCTCTAATATTAGGAAACCTATAGCCATATAGTCTTAAATTTTGAGCTAATTTCTCTTCAGATAAATTGTGGAATCCATCACCTATTAACTTTTGAACTTCAATACATTTCTCTGCACTGCAGTTTGCTGTCATAACGCAAAAGCAAAGTTCTCCAAATATTTTATCATGAAATTTGCTTCTAATTTCTTTAAATTCGTTAATTCTGCTTTCTACTAATTTACTAACTTCACTCTTCTTAAGATTGTTTATAACATCAAATAAATCTTGCATTTTTTCTTAAGAATTAAGCATAATTTTTATTTTAGATTCTTTAATAAAATAAGTCTAAATTTCATTTTCCAAAATTTAGTGATATCTATATATTATATTAGAAAATAAAAAAGCACAAAAATTTATTATCTAAATACTAAAAGATTTTTACACACAAATTATACTCTATAAAAATATCGCTGTACGGGGTTATTAGTAGTAGTTAACTTAGGAAAAACCAAAATTGTGCCGGAATACTATAACAAAAATTTGATAAAATAAACTGACTTAAAAATAAGTTTTAAGTTTAAATAAATAGAATCGAAAGGCGTATTAAAAAAAGATGAAAATTAACAAGAATACTGAAGATTTTGAGTTAGATTGTTATTTGAAAATACTTGAATATTTTCAAAACGAAAATGTAAATCGGGAAAGAACTAAGATTTGGAAAGATCATTCCTTAATAGAATTGATGAAATTATTAGATAAAGCAAAAAACCGAGTTTTAGTTACTAATTCTATTATTTTAATGTTGTCATTATTTGAAAATATGCCTCCCGATACTTATAATAATCGTGGAGTTAATATTAATCGCATATCTGTTAAAGACAGAAAATCTTTAATTGCAGATTTAAGAGAAGAATTTTTACCTAACTAATAATTAAATTTGATATTAGTTATCATATTTTCTAGATATTTAAAATGATAAATTAATTTGAGTATTTAATCGATTTACTCATTTATATAAATATTAATTTCAACTCTTAAAGTAAGTTGACTCATAAATCCTCAAAACATTAATTTAAATTTATAAAATTTTATTTTTATTACATAACATTATAATTGATTTTTTTTAATTAATTGGGATATATTCGAACAAAACTAATAACAATCAGATGTTTTTTTATGATGAAGTTTAAAACGACCAAAAAGAAAAGAATTCTGTTTATGATTGCAATTCTAATACCCCTTACATTAAATATATT
>JAHLWJ010000175.1 GCA_019057975.1 Promethearchaeota archaeon
TTCCGCTTGAACAAAAATTCAACCCAAATTTTAATCTGTAAATTTCATTATTAATATTAGTCTAGATTAGTTATTGAATCTTAGATTTTAAAAAAATCTTTTATCCACTATAAATTTGTGCGGTAAAATTAAAATAAAATATAAAAAATAGTATTATTTATTGAAACTACTTCCGCATTCATTACAAAAGTTAGCATTCAATGGTAAGGGAGCACCACAATTAGGACAATATTTATCTTCAGCTATTCCTGTAGTAGATTCAGATTCTTCTTCAATAGTTTCAGAATCTTTTGTTTTTTTTTCCTTTTTTGTTTTTTTAATAAGCATACGTCCAATAATTGCTGATGCAACACCTATAGATTGTAAACTGGTGCCATATGTAAAAAATCCCTTCAGTCTAGCTAAATAACTCAAAATCTGTGGATCGGAGATAACATCTGTAACATCTACGATTTTTGAAATCAACCATATTATTAATGCGAGTGATCCAAAAGTTAAACCAACTCCAATTATCCATTTTCCTAACCTAATTTGTTTTAAAATTACTAGAATTGCACCAATGATTATAGCACCGCCACCCCAATCTGCGATGACTTTTACTACAAACAATGTAGCTTTTAATATTGGTATCAATTTTGGATGTACTTCAGTAGAAATTAAATCGTATAAAAACTCATATATTCCGGTACTACCAACCGCAGAACTTATGATCATCAATATTCCCCCAATGATCAGTAAAGTTAATCCTGTTTTATTCCTCATATTAGTGAATCCTCATTATTGTTTTTAATCTTATAATTATTATATATCGATGTATCCTTGATGCACTCTATCTTCTTAATAATAAATAAAAGTTATGAAATAAGATTAAAAATTCAAAAAATTTTAAACGGCAACAAATAGTCTGCCATTGGAACTATTTGAGATTTCTCCAGTTTTTTTGTCAATTTTAGAATGATTTTTTTCAACTGAATGGTCTCCGCTATATTCAATAAACTTTCCAGTTATTTTTTCATCGCTCATTAAAACAATTTCTTTAACTTCACCAATTTTCTTATAGGAGGGAAGTATTCTTGACACTTTACCTTTAACTACAATTGTACCTCTGACTTGGTCGGCGCCTGCACATCGATTGCAGTCACCTTCAACAATAATGGTCCCTCCATGACTGTGAATTCCTAAAAGGGATCCAGCACTTCCACAAATCAATGTTGGGAATCTTTTTCCGGGTTTTGAGCCGTTTACCCAAGTTAAAGCTTCGTCACCTATTTTACCATGGACTTTTATTGTTCCATTTTGCATTCCTTTCCAAAAGCCTCTATAAGCAGCACCAACATAATGACCGGCATCTCCAGTAATCTCTAATTCACCACCATTTAACATTGCGCCAGCCCAATCATCAGCATCCCCATTAACTAATATTTTACCACCCGTCATTAGATTGCCAACATGCATACCTACATTTCCATTTACAACAATTTCGCCCGCACTCATCTTTTCACCGATACGTTTGACATTAGAAAGATTGCCCTCTATAACAATTTTTAAATCAGCTATTTCTCCCGATTTTCCGGATATATCAAAAAAATTTCCTAAAGATTTTTCTTCATTACCATGGAAAACTGTTAACTTCTTGATATCTGCTAATGTTTTCCCCGCGAATTGATCTGGACTAATAAAATCTGCTTCCAATGGAAATTCAGGCTCTTTTTTTAGCTTTAATTTAATTTCTGTCATTATTTACTCCCCCTTTTTCTTTTTTACTACTTCAACTAATCTTTCTAGAATTTCTTTATCTGTTAAACATTCACCAGGAGCATCTTTCACTTTTCTCAATCTTATCGGAACACTATCCATTCGATACGCTGTTCCTTCACATTCAATCCCAGCAATTGCAGGGGGTAAAACCACATCAGCGTTAACAGAAGTCGGAGTATGATGGGGCTCAATTGATATTAAAGGATGTTTGAACATATTTTTCACTGCTGCTGCTGGAAAATTGCTTGCAGGATCGGATGCTACTATTAATGAAGCATCAATTTCATTTCTAATTAGTACATCAACAGAGGAAAATTCTCCCGGATTATATCGGGGATATCCTTTTGAAAAATCAATAGAATATGCATATCCTGTTTGCCATGTGAATACTTGATTTGCTCCAGCAACATTATAATGTCCTCTCATCGGGGTTAATAAGAATTTAGTATGATCATTTAATTCCCTTACCAAACAAATTGCAGCATCAACATTTCTATGATGCGAAAGAGATTGTGTTAAACCCATCCCGAAAAAGATAACACCAAAGTTACAGGATTTTAATTTGTTGACCAATTCAATAATATTTTCCATCGGAACTCCAGAAATTTCTTTGTCATCTAATTCGGTACCCCTAAGAATGGCTCTTATTGCGTTTAATAGTTCGTAATCTTCACTTGGTTTTACTTGAACGAATAAATCTGCTATTTGAGCAGTGTGAGTATTTCTAGGATCAACAACTATTATAAATCTATCATTTCTTCCATCTTTTCTAAAATATCCTCTTACAAACTCGCTATATCTACTAAGATGTCTCGGATGAGCATGAACAGGATTACAACCCCAAAAAACTATAAGATCTGCTCTATTCTTATATTCCCCTAAAGTTGAGGTGGGGGCTCCAACGTCTTGAATTGCTAATAATGATGGACCATGACATACAGAAGCAGTATTATCTAATATGCCACCTAAAACTTCTGCTAATTCCACACCTTTACCTTGAGCCTCACATTCAGTACTAGAAAATCCATATAGCAAAGGTCTTTTAGCCTTTACTAAAATATCTGCTGCTCTATTTAATGCATCATCCCAAGATACTTCTTTAAAAGAACCATTCTCTTTAACTAATGGTTTTTCATATCGATGATCACTTGGATTTGAGGCAAAAAATTTTTTAGCACCTATTTGACAGCCATTTCTAACTTCAACAACTTTTTGTTCTTTAATATCAACATCTACTTCGAGGTCGTCGCATAGAGTTACGGTAAAATAGCGATATGCTATCTAATTCCGCAGAATGGACAGACCACATCGGTAGTCGTTTTAATTTTTTCTACCATATTCAAGCCTCCTTTAATGTATTTATTAATTCTACTGAGCCTAATACTTTACCATTTGGAATTGCTTCAACAGTTGCTTTCATACCTTTATAAGTCGGCGTTCCACAAGATTGTGAGTCAGGGTTTACAACTTGATTTGCCCATGGTCCCATAGGTATGAAAATAATCCCTGGATGAGGACCTTCTTCTGATATTGTAGAATAAACTAAAACCTCACCAAAATTAGTAGCAACTTTTACCGGGGTTCCTACAAGACAATCTAATTTCTTAAAATCTTCTTTATCAAATGCACAGATTGCAGCAGCACGTACACTTTCTCTAGATACTTTCCCGCCTTCAAGTGCAACACCTTGATCTATTGTTCGACATGTAATTAATATTAAATTATTCATACTCATGTTTCTATTCCTCCTTCTCTGCTTCACTCCATCGTAAAGTTTTTAATCGTTCCAAAAGCGGTTCCCAAAACATTTTACTAAATTCTCCTGATGTTTTAACATCAGTAATCTCTAATTTAACCGCTCCTGTAGGACAACCATTGTCACAAGAACCGCAAGAAATGCATTTTTCTTCATCTACAGCCACATTTGGGACGGTCTCCCATCCTTTATCTGATTTTTCCGGAACAGATATTGCCCCTGACGGACATACCTCATAGCAAGTTTGACATCCACCAGGACATTCTTCATCAACGATGCTTATTTTCCCATCTGTATATTGTTTAACAACTCTTTCAATACCATTATAACTAATAATCTTTTTTGCTTCAAATTCCAGTTTAGGAACAACATGTTCTTTTACTATTTGGATATCGTCTAGCTCAATGACTTCGCCATCTTTTTTTAGTGTCAGGGCACTAAAAGGACACATATATACACAAGTTCCGCAGAAAACACAAGCTTCAGGGTCATATACCTCAGGGATTATGTCTTCTAAAGTTGGAAATCTACGGGATGTGCCAACAGGACCGCGTGAAATTGCGTCTTTGGGACATACACGGGCACATGTTCCGCAACCAACACATTTGGTTTTATCTAATATTAATTCCAAACTTTCAGTAAGGAATTGAACTTTTACATGCTCTATCTCTTTACTAATTGATCTTGAAATTTTTGGAAATGAAATTTAAAACACCTCATTTAACTTCAATTATTTCTAACTGTATAACAGACTGGGGACAATTTTGAATGCAAACTCCACAGCCGTCGCAATTTACTTTTCGGTTTTCATCATAAACATCAAAGGCTATGCCATTTTTGACTAATATTACCGCATTTTCTTCACTTAAAAAACTTTTAGTTTTTAATTGGTCAAAATTGATTGGGCATGAGACTACACATATATTACAACCAGTACAAATGTTTCGATTAATCTTAAGCCTATAAACTTGCATAATTTCCCCTTATTTTTAATTAGAGATAATAAAAATATCTTACAAAAGCGTATAATTTTTGTAGCTCAATAATTGATTGAAAATTTCTTTCTTTATCATGAATTATGTATTATACTTAATTTGTAGAAAGTATATTTTTATAAAAAATTTGTTGTATGATTTATTAAGTTCAAATAATAAAAAGAGCAGAAATCAGAGATCGAAATTTTACTATTCCTTAAACTTATTAATTCCTACACGAATCTTATATTAATTAGCCATTATTTAATTTTGACTTTTAGCGTAGTCTGATAACATGGAATCTACAAAAAGTGAAGATTGTCTTATTTTTTATGCTTTAACTCCCGAAATTACTAAATTACGCCAAGTATATAATATAATCGGGGATTTCATGCAGAACAAGCAATCTATTGATCCTTCTGATCGATTTAATCTGATTTGGTTTCAAGATGATGGGCCAAATTATTTAGATCATTTTACATTCGATCCAGAATACATTTTAAAGACTTTAAAGTCATTAGGTAAAAATATTACTAAAGCAAATATCGCTGGCGGCATATTTATTGCGATAACTTTTATCATTGAGGTATTCAAAAAGATTTCTGAAAAGTTCTTTCGGTTATTGATATTGGTTGACGATGGCGCATATGAAATCCCTGATGAATTTCTCCCAGCACTTGAAGAATTAATTAAAAAAGTCAAGGATATGCCTTTTTTTATCGATATTATCTTGATGGGAAGTCCCTATTCTGATCAAGCTCAGAAATTATTGAAACTAGCAAATTTATCGAATGGAGAATTATTTGGAATTAAAAATGTAAAAGATCTAAATCCAATCTTAACAGAGTTGTCAGAAAAAAAGCGTGTTTCAGAACCTTCGTTTGTAAAACAAAAATTACGAATGATACTCCCTGATAACCAACCATTTTACATAAATTTGGCGGATGACCCTAAAAACGTCGATAATATAGCAACATGTTCCATTTGTTTTCATAAAGATGATGAAGGTATAGTAAAATGTCCTTCTTGTGATACTCCTGCCCATGAAGTTTGTTGGGCACAATGGGCGGATACTTCTAATATTGGAATTCCTCATGTGTTTAGATGCCATAATTGTTTCAATATATTAAAGCTTGATAAAAACTATATACAGGATGTTCGAGCAGGAAAGATACCAACTATTGCAGAATTAACTAAAATGAAAAAAAGGAATATTATTGAATATCTGCATGAAATTGAATCTAAACGCGAACCTAAAGTTATTCATACTGAAGATCCAATGACAGTTGAAATTCGAGGGATGGTTGAAGCAAGAAAATCGCAACCTAAAGAAGAAATTAAAAGAAAAAAAGTATCAGTATATATTTGCCCTAATTGTAGCAAAATTATGATGGGTGATAGGAAAAACTGTCCTTCTTGTGGATTTGTTATGTTTTAGAAATATAAACTTAAAGCTAGAACATAATAATACAATTATTCCATTCCTAAATCTTGGAATTGAGATTTTATAAGCCATATATTTAAATAAGTTAGGGCTAAAACTAATAATAAGTTGGTTTAATAGACTTATTTAGACTGGTAATAATTAAGGTAAAAAAAATGGATTCAGATGTATTTACGTTTCTTGTTGGAGGTAAAGCAGGAGAAGGTGTTAAAAAAGCAGGTTCAGTGGCAGCACATATTTTCTCAAGTATCGGACGACATGTATTCCAAATGGATGACTATATGAGTTTGATACGAGGGGGCCACAATTTCTCGGTTGTCAGTACTTCTCCTCGCTGGATTAGTAGCCATTATTTGAAAGCTAATTTAGTAGTGAATTTTGATAAAAGAAGCTGTGAAACGCATATGAATGATATCGCTGAAAAGGGGATTATGATTTATAATTCAGATGAGCAAGAACTTGAAACCGGTATAGGCATACCATTAACTTCGGAAGCAGAAAAATATCCAATGAAAAGTTTAATGTATGGTGTTGGAGCTGTAGCCATATTATCAGCAACGATTGGTTTCGAAAAAGATCAGATGAATCAAATTATTAAAAGTGAATATCCAAGAGGAATAGAGGATAATATTAACTTTGCAAATACAATTTATGATATAGTATTTCCTGATTGTGGATCAAAATTCCCGTTAGAAAAAGGGGAAAGAAAGAGACCAATTATCACGGGAAATGTGGCAATAAGTTTAGGAGCGATAGCCGGGGGTCTAGACGTATACTATGGCTATCCCATGACTCCAGCATCAACAATTTTGCACACTCTTGCTAGGGAAGCTGAAAATTTTGGTTTGGCAGTTGTTCATGCTGAAAGCGAAATTGCTGTAATTAATATGGCCATAGGTTCAGCATTTACCGGAGCTAAATCCATGGTGGGTACAAGTGGGGGTGGATTTGCACTCATGACTGAAGGATTCTCTTTAGCAGGTATTACAGAAACACCAGTATTAGTTATATTATCTCAGAGACCAGGCCCAGCAACAGGAGTTCCCACTTACACGGAACAAGCTGACTTAGCTTTTGCCTTAACTGCAGGTCATGGAGATTTCTTAAGAATAGTAGCATCCCCTAGAACAGTTAGAGAAGCATATTATCTTACAGCTGAAATGTTAAATTTAGTATGGAAATTTCAGACACCAGGAATATTATTAACTGAAAAACACCTTTCAGAGAGTAGCATGACTGTTGAAATTGATTTAGAGAAATCAAAATGGGAAGAACCAAAATTGCATAAGGATGGTAATTATAAACGATATCTAGATACTGAAGATGGAATTTCTCCTATGTTATTTCCACCATCAAACCAGATTATAAAATGGAATAGTTATGAACATGATGAATTTGGAATTACAACGGAAAATGCTGAGAAGATATCATTTATGCATGACAAAAGGAATAAAAAGCTAAAAACACTTATAGAATATTTACAGGGGCAAGAAACTGTTAAAATAATTCGAGGAGAGAATCCAATTAATATATTTACTTATGGTTCAACTTATATGAGCGTTTTAGAAGCTCTTAGATATGGACGTTTAAATCCCACAACTGTTGCACCAATATATTTGAGTCCATTGCCCACATGGGAATTAGAGGAATTTAAAAATCAAGATAATATAGTAATCGAGCAAAGTTCTACGAGACAATTTACTAAGCTATTAAAAGAAAAAGGAGGATTAAACATTAGAAATACAATTAAACAATATGATGGACGTCCATTTGATCCAATTGATTTATCAAAAAAAATTAAGGAGGTGCTGGAGTAAGATGGAAGAACTTAAAACTTATGCTGAAATTACATGGTGTCCAGGATGTGGAAATTTTGGAATTTTTACAGCTATAAGAAATGCAATTCCTATATTAGAGCAAAAGGGTATCAAAAAAGAAAATATAATTATGACAGCTGGAATAGGGTGCCATGCGAAAATTTTTGATTATCTTAATTTAAGTGGTTTTTATGGATTACATGGTCGAAATTGTTCCAATTCAGAAGGTATAAAAATTGCGAATCCAGATTTAAAAGTAATTAATTTTTCTGGAGATGCGAATGGATTGGCTGAAGGATTAGCACATACAATGTTCGCAGCAAAAAGAAACCAAGATATAACCTTTATTTTACATAATAACAGTGTATATGCTCTCACGACAGGTCAATTCTCTCCATTGGCAGAAAAAGGTTGGAAAGGACCATCGACACCCAGGGGAAGCTACGAGGAACCATTTAATCCGATGTCTTTAATGATTGAGGCTGGTGCTACATTTGTCGCAAGAGGTTTTGCTGGAGATATTAAGCATCTCACAGATATTATAATACAAGGTGTTGAACATGAAGGATTTTCTTTCATAGAAGTATTACAACCCGCCGTTCCTTACCATAAATGGGCTGAATATAGAGAACGAGTTGAATATCTTGAAAAAGAACCGGAAACTTATTTTGAAGCCATAAAAGCTGCCAAAGAAAAGCATAAGTTTACAATAGGAGTATTTTATAGAACTACAAGACCAGTTTATCATAAAGAGTTATATGGAGATCATAATCCAGTTACCAACAGACTGTCGAGAAATGAAAGAATAGACAAAATTCACAAAATTCTTGAATCAAAATAATAAATAAGCTTTATTTTTTATAATTGTTAGATTATATTCGCACCATTAAAAATTTCTTTAATACATATCATATTAGTTTTTTATTTTTCATTCAAGATACCAGTACGTAATAAACTTAATACTTCTTTTTCAGTTTTGTTATCATAATCTTTTCCAGATGAGACATCCATTCCTCGCTCTTTATTAT
>JAHLWJ010000176.1 GCA_019057975.1 Promethearchaeota archaeon
ACAACTTTACTAATTTTTGGAGGTACTATTTCATGAATTTTATAGATTTGCTTAATGAATTCAACAGTTTTTTCAAGAATCATTTATTCAAATATATATCAAGATCGTTTGAATAATAAAATTGCTTAATTTCAATTAAAAATTTATTTTGATTGTGAGATTGATATGGAGTATATTATCATTGAAAATGAAAAAATTGGACAAATGAAAGCAAAATTGCTTACAGATAAAAATCCAAAGACATGTGAAGCAATTTGGAATGCATTACCCTTTGAAGTTAATCTGGCAAGATGGGGAGAAGAATTGTATGGAGAAATTCCCGTTTCTTTAGGTCAAGAAAATTCTCAAGTTGACTGTGAGGTAGGAGATATCGGGTTTTGGCCCAGTGGGAATGGATTTTGTATCTTTTTTGGGCCAACACCTGCTAGTAAAGACGACAAACCAAAAGCAGCGTCTCCAGTAAATATTTTTGCTAAGATTGAAGGGGATCCCAAAACTTTTCTGCAATTTTCTTCCTTTAAGGGAACTGTAAAGAAAGGAGATTAAGATTTCTAAATGAATATTCAGAATATTGATAGTGTTACAATAAGACCTGCGGAACTTAAAGATTGTAATATTTAAATTATTATAAAAAAATTTTGTTATTTTATTTAATTTCAGAACCGCATTTACCACAGTACATCGCACCCTTCCTATTTATTGCAAAACAAGAAGGACAAGTTAAAGATTCTTCTCGAACCTCTTTCAAAGTATAACTTTCTTGTTTTTCTACTTCAAATTTTACTTTTTCGGTTATCGAAATATCTTCCAAATCTTTTCTTTTTAGTTTCTTAGCTTTCTTCTTCTCTTTTCGTTGCTTTTTTAATTTAAAATAATCATAAATCCCATAAAAGCCAATAAATACAAAGAGAGGGATAAAAATTATAAATGAAATCATTATGAATGAAGATGAAACAGACATACCATCATCCGGAGTAGGAAGAGCAAAAGTGAATTCATATGCTGATTTAGAAAAGACTAACCAAATTATTATTACTTCAGATTTTATAAATTTCAATTTTTTGCTTATAATTTTAGCCTTTTTCCCAATTAAACTTCCCATTGTTACAAGCAATAAAAATAAATCAAAAAAATAAAGAGATATTTGTAAAGGGAGTGCTAATACAGATTCTTCACCATTAATCAAACTAAAGGAAGCTTTCAATATTAAATAAGAACCATAAACCGAAACATAAAGAAGAAAAATACCAAGCCATGCATTAAATTTACCTATAAAAAGAAATAATAAACAGACAAAAAACAATATTATGAAAAAAGTTATCATAACCGATGGGATATGACCTAATTCAATTAATACATCTTCTGAGATAATACCCAAATCAAATCCTATATTAACAATTAATGCCATTATGATGATTGAAAGAATTAAGCCCCCAACGAATGTTATTATCCTTAAAAAAAAATTCAGAAGTTTTGGCATTTTATATAATTTTTCATCTAAATCTACACCCCATTTATAGCAACTGAGCAATGTGAATAATGATGTAATAAAAATATAAGAAATTATAGAAATAATAATTAAAATGACTACTGCGAAAACGACGATTGCAAAAAAAACCAAAAAAAGTGGAATTGCTAATATACAATATTTTAATATCGATTTAAAAGTCAGCTCTTTTAAATCTTTCTTAAAAATTAGATGACCTAGTAATAAAATGAATAAAAATCCTAAAAGTGGCACAAATATAACAATGCCCAGAATCTGAGTTGCTCTAAATTGAATCGCTGTAAATCCAACTAAAAGCCAAATCACAAGAATTAGAATAAGACGGTTTTCTCTATTTTTTAGTTCCACTAAATCTTTAAATCCCATAAAAGAATATTAAAAATTATCTTATTTAACGTTTCTCAACTATTTATCAAATCTACGTTCTTTCTGATTTTTTATATTTATATTTTTTTTATATCGAGATAATATCTAGCTATATATGTTTGATCATGAAAGGTCTGTTTCACGAACATATCTATTTTTTTTATAAGTTTAAATATGATATTACTATTTTAATAGTTCAAACCATCTATTTGCTTCCTTAGAATATTTCCTTATTTCGCTCATAAATGACCTTTCCTTCTTTTAATACATGTTGAATAAATAAATTTTCTCCTGCCATGCGTTTAAACTCAATTGGTGTATAGATGAGTAAATCAATTTCTTTAGGTTTTACTTTTTTATAAATTTCTGCTGATCTTTCTACAAAATCTAGCTTAGATTCAATTATTACAATTAAATCAATATCACTTGTTAAACTTAATTCATCTCTCACAGATGATCCAAATTGAATTATGTTTAAAGTGCCCAATTTAATTAATTCAGAGATGACACGACTTAATTCTTGTTTTAGTTCTTTTAAATGCTTCTTCTTAAGCATTTTAACTTTTTGGATCATTATTGTATAAATATTAATTAATCTTATTAAATTAGATGTAAGAATTCTAAATCATAAAGGTTCTAAATATAAATACTATTGCATGATATAGAAATTCACATCTAATCAAAATAATTTTATGCGGGAAATATTAAAATAATCTGAATTATATTAAAAGGAAAAAATAATGAAAGAAGTGGAAACCATGAAAAAGAATGAAGATCTGCTTGAATTAAGAAATAAATACGTCCCAAAAGCTGTTTACAATATTATTCCATCCTTTATCAAACAAGCAAATGGTGCTAGAATGACTGACATAGAGGGTTTTGAAATGATTGATTTTGCAGGGGGCATAGCTACAGTCAATGTAGGTCATTGTCATCCCAAAGTTGTAAGTGCTATTAAAGATCAGGCGGAAAAATACATACATACATGCTTTCATGTAGCAATGTATGAATCATATATAGAATTAGCAAAAAGGTTATGTGAAATTGCACCTGGGGATTTCCCTAAAATGGCTTTTTTTGCAAATAGTGGTGCTGAAGCTGTTGAAAATGCAATAAAAATTGCCAGATATTACACAAAACGTTCAGGAATTATTACGTTTGAAAATGCCTTCCACGGAAGAACTCTTATGGGTATGAGTCTAACAAGCAAAGTAAAACCTTATAAATTGGGTTTTGGACCATTTGCCCCAGAGATTTATCGAATACCATTTGGCGATACTGATCTATTTGAGACATTTCTTATTGACCATGTTGCGCCAGAATCCGTCGCAGCTATTATTGCGGAACCTGTTCAAGGTGAAGGTGGATTTATAACTCCCCCTCCAGAATTTTTCCCTAATATTATCGAGATTTGTAAAGAAAATGGAATATTGTTTATTGCTGACGAAATTCAATCCGGGATGGGACGAACGGGAAAGATGTTCGCAATTGAACATTGGAATGTTGTACCTGATATTATGCTTCTAGCAAAGAGCTTAGCAGCAGGCTTACCTTTAAGTGCAATAATAGGACGGAAAGAAATTATGGATTCTCCTCACATTGGTGGGTTAGGAGGAACTTTTGGTGGCAATCCAGTTGCTTGTAGAGCAGCTTTAGCCGTGTTAGATATATTTAAAGAGGAAAATTTATTACATAAAGCTGAAATTTTAGGACAAAAATTAAATAAGCAAATTAAGACCTGGCAGAAAAATTTTGAAATTGTTGGAAACATTCATGGTATTGGATCAATGTTGGCATTTGAGATAATTGATGCTAAAACGAAAAAACCCGCAAAGGATAAAGCTAAGGAATTAATCGACCTTTGCTATAAAAAAGGCTTAGTAATTCTTACTTGTGGAAAATATGGAAATTTAATAAGATTACTTATGCCTTTAGTGATACACGATGAAGATTTAGAAAGAGGGTTTAAAATAATGGAAGATAACCTTCAAATCTTAGAAGATAAGAGTTTTTAAATTTAAAAACTCCCTATTCTACCTCACACCAATCCATTATTGTACCAATTAATATCTCAGTCGTTTTTAGGGTTGAATTAATAGAAACGCGTTCATCAATTGAGTGAATTCTTTCTGCGAAGGGTCCGAATGAAACTGCTGGGATACCATTATTTACAAAAAATCGAGCGTCCAAGCCAGCAGTTCCTCCGATATATATTGGTTTATCTCCTGAAAATTCTTGGATTTTTTTATCTAATAACTTCACAAAAGGATCCTCAGGATCCTGCTCATGAGGTCTTGCTTTCCACCCAAACCACTCAATTTTTGGGGGATGATCTTTTAACCATTTATCTTTTTTCACGGTATTTTGGATGGTATTTTCAATTTGATTTATGACACTATCTCGGGTCTCACCAGGAGGAAATCCTATTCGACACTCGAGAATACACAAAGCTGGTACTGTTGAAGGCCAATCTCCTGCTTTTATCACTCCTATGTTAAGTGTCGTAGCTTTCCCCTTCATGCTTGGATCTACTTCTGCATATCGATAGCTTATTTTTTTTTGTCTTTTAATATTTAGCGATTTAAGGGCTTCAATTATTGGCACCATTTTTACAATGGCATTCACACCATAATGTGCTGTTGCTGCATGTGCCGAAACACCAGTAACAATAACACGAAAATACATAACCCCCGCACTAGCGATACTTATAGCATACCCACCGGGTTCAGGAATTATAGCGGCATCTGTCTTTGGCTGAGTTAGACGCATATATAAATTCCCTCCTATACCACCATCCTCTTCATCAATAGTTGTTTCTATAAACACGTCGCCTTTTAACTGAGTTTTTGTTTCTTTAAGTGCTTGAAGAGCAAAAATCATGGATGCAACCCCTGCTTTCATATCTCCAGCACCCCGTCCATATATGAAATCACCGTCTACTTCACCACTCCATGGATTACGACTCCAATGTTCTACGGGTTCTGGACTCACTACATCAACATGCCCACTGAGGCAAATAGATCGACCCTTTCCAGTTCCTTTAAGGATTCCTGCTACATTGGGACGATCCTTATAACCATATTTCGTAAAGGATGTTGTTTCAAAAAAATCATTACTCTTTCGTAAGGCTTCAATATCAGGATGGATAAACTCAGGATTAAGTTCTAATTCTGTAAGCTTTTTATATATGAATTTTTGGATTTCTCCTTCTTCCCCAGAAATACTAGGGATCCGAACTAGATCTTGAATAAATTTTACAAGCTTATCCTGATTATTTCGAATCCAAGTTATCGGAGTTGGTTCTTCTGAATTCATTTACTTTCTTTCCTTTTTTTTTTTATCATATTTATTTTTATCAATATTCAAAATTAATTCTAGGGATTTCTTAGCATTGACCAATTTGTTATTCCTGTACTCTCAATTTCAAATTCTTTCATAACATTGAATCCAAAATTTTGATAATACAAAACATTGCTTTTCTTATTTGTATCTAAGTAACATTTTAGATTATGCTCATCTAAATATTCAATCATAGGGTGTAGAAGCTTTCTACCAAAACCCTTTCTTTGAAATTTTGGATCCACCGCTATAACCATGAGATAAATATGAGGTTCTTTTATAAGTTGTTCATGGATATCATTGGCATAAGAAGTGACTGATAATCTTTCGAGATATTTCTGACCTAACACATAGAAAAAAACTTCATCACCGCATTCTTTAGAGCGTTCTGGCGTGATATATGCAAATTCTGAGGGGACCCATAACGTTATACCTTCCAAATTAGGTGAAGATGCATAAACTTCTCCAAATTGAAGACAGTACCAAATATAGGCTTTGAATAAATATGGAAGATATTTTTTTCTCTCAGATTCATCGGGAATAATATATACATGTAATGGATCATCATGAAATGCTCGTGAAATAATTTCTGCAGCTTTATTTAAAGGTATATACTTTAACTGATATAGGTCTCTGAGATTTTTCATTTTCAATACCAGTGTTAAAAAATTATTGAAAAGAGATAAAACAAATCAAATTCTCTTAGAAATAATTAAATATAAAACATAATCCATAAATTAAATGTGTTATTGTTGATCAGATTCTGCTATAAATACATAAAAAGGACTTGAATGAATATTAAAGATTTTTTGATTCTATTCATTAAACTTAATTTTGAAATTATATTATTACACGCGTGGAACAGATAAATTACTTTGAAAAATTATTCTATCCTAAAACTATAGCCTTTATTGGTGCTTCAAAAAAGAGAGAGTGGCAGTTAAAAGGCTTAGTCGATAGGGGTTTTACTGGAAAATTATACTTTGTTTCCAAAGGAAATGATAAATTATTTGATATTGATTGTTTTAAGGACGTGTCTGAACTTCCTAATGGTATTGATCACGCAATAATTGCTGTAAATCGAAACCAATTAGTCGATATTGTAAAAAAATGTATCAATAAAAAGTTTGCAACAATCCATATATTTTCCGCGGGAACAGGTGAATTTGATAAAGAAGGAAAACAAATTGAAGATGAAATATATGATTTACTAAAAAACAGTTCTACTAGGGCTATTGGACCTAATTGTATGGGACTATATTCTACGGGTGGTCGGTTTTCATTTAATGCTTCTTTTAAAACAGATCCTATCGGCAATGTAGCATTTATTTCGCAATCTGGCGACTTAACAGAGAGGTTTGTGGGTAGGTTAAATTATCTTGGTGTTAATTTTTCATGGGCAGCAAGCATCGGCAATTCTATATCGTTAAACGTGACAGATCTTATTCGATATTTCAATGAAGACGAAAAAACTGAGATACTAGCTATCTATCTTGAGGGATTTTCAAGATATCATAATAAAGAAGGAAGAAGGTTGTACAATGAGCTAAAAAAGACAAGGAAACCAGTAATATTCTTAAGAAGTGGAAAGACTGTGGCAGGAAAGAGATCTGCAGAATCACATACAGGAAGTTTGACCACTTCAAATCAAATTTGGAATGCTGTTTTCACTCAAACGAGTGGTATTAAAGTACGTACATTTGAGGAATTAACTGATACAACACTAGCATTCTATTACTGCAAGGATATGCTACCCCGCGAAAAAGGCATACTGCTAATGACATGGTCAGGTGGAAATGCTACAATAGCTACAGATTTAATAACTCAACTTGGAGCTACCATCCCTGAATTTAGTGCAACAACAAAGGCAGAATTGAAAAAATTAATTAGATTTGGGGGTGTTGTGAATCCATTAGACTTGCCATGGAAAAATTTTTCAGATGAATATTCGAATATCGCAAAAATTGCAATTAAAGAACCATATATAGGCGGCGTCTTTGCAGAAACATACCAACCTTGGGATAAAAATACGTTTGAAAATTACTTTGAAAATTTAGAGTTTCTTAAAAATTTGTGCCACAAACATGGGAAGCCATTTTTTCTTTCTTTACCTCTAGCTGGCTTTCAAGGTAGAGAAAAATATAGAAGGAAAATTGTAGAAATGGGGGTACCAATTTTTCCTAGTTTTGAAAGAGCAGCTAAAGCATTCCTTAATTTATATAATTATAGGGAAAAACTAGATTGAAAAAAACATACTCTACTGATTTTATAGAAATAGAAAAGTTAAAATTTCTGATGTAAAGGGTATTACAAAAGTTCGAGTAGATTTTTAGTAAGCTGTATAACAAGGCTTTATTTAAAGTGAAATTATTTCTAATTCTTCTTCAGATTCAGCAATTCCCTTTAAGATACAATTTTTATTACTGAAATTATCAAAATTAAGTTTGCTATTATTTACAATTATACAATTATCTAATTTGAAATTCTTTCCAATTTTTACATTATCAAAAATTATAGAATTCGAAATTTCTGCGTAATCCTCGATTTCAGAATCATTTCCGATATAAACCTTCGGTCCGATGAGTACATCATCACCGATTTTAACGTTATCTCCAAGAATAACCGGTTCCATGAAAGTAGGATAATCTCCTATGTAATTTTCAATTTTTAATCCTTTAACATGATTTTTTAGAATTTCAGTCTTTAGTTCTTGGATCTTTAATAAATCGAAATCCTTCTCATTAAGTAATTGCTCTAATTGTTTTAGTATTTCTTTCATTCTCATTCATCTAAAATAGGAATTATAATTCTAATATATCAATCAATTTATCAATATTCATACCCGTTTTTGCACTGGTAGTAATAACCTCTATGTTTGGGTTTATTTCTTTTGCATCTTTTAACATTTTTTGAACATTCGTTCCTAATCTCGCAGCTAAATCGATTTTATTGATAACAGCTACGTGGGACATTTTAAATAGCATTGGATGCTTTTCTATAACCCACTCCCCCTCAGTTATGGAAACAACAGTAATTCGTTTATCAGTACCAAGAGTGAAATCTGAAGGACAAATTAAATTTCCTACATTTTCAATAAATAGTAAATCATAATCATCTAAATCTTTATTTTCAATGATTTGGTGTATGTGATATGCATTTAAAGCACATTCTCGACCAGTATTAATTTGAATTGTTTCAGCATTATGCCTTTGAATTCGATCAGCATCGACTCTAGTAGTAATATCACCACAAATTACTAAAATCCTATATTTTTCTGATAAAATTTCTACTATTTTTTCAATTAATGCTGTTTTACCTGCACCAATAGCACCAACGATATCTACTGATTTAATATTATGTTCCTTCAATTCTTCATTATTCTGTCGAGCTAAACGTTCATTGTCTTTTTTTACTTTCATTTTAGTTTGAACTACAAGATCTCTGATATCATCAGTAGCCAAATTGATGCTTTCCAGTTCTTTAACCCGTTGTATATCCCTTTTTTTTTTTTCCGACATTTGTGATAGTAAATAAAGAACA
>JAHLWJ010000177.1 GCA_019057975.1 Promethearchaeota archaeon
GTTAAAGTTGATTGATGAATATAACATGGAAAACAGAAAGAAATGAGTTATCTTGGACCTTTTTTTTAATTGTTAAATCACCACTCTCCCCCGTGGTGCCCTCCTAAGTGCGACGGAGCAAAGACTTTATATGGAATCCCGTGAAGGGCAATGGAGTCAGACAACTAGTGGCAATTGTGCGGACTCTCATCCAAAAGGTGCGGGCTCTAAATTATACACAGTTCTGTCGATATAGGGATGTAGAATCCCTCTGATTCTTGTTTAATATATTAAAAATTTCAGACACCTTATTTACTTCCAAATATTCCTAGATTTCATAGTATAGTGTGTTCCTATGAGAATTTAAGAGTTGAAGTTGTTAAGATAGCATTCTAATTTTAATTAAAATTTTTATAATAACAGGAAATAGATGATGTGCAGGGTTACCTAGGCTGGTAGCCAACCAAGGCTAATATCACTATTAAAATAATATTAGGTGGAATCGAACCTTACCAACCCCACATCTCAATATAATTAAGGTAAATACATTTATATAATTATTTCTATAAAGTCTTATTATGACAGAATCTAATTCTATTGTTATATTAATTCCCTTATTGAATTTTGCAAATTATAGAATTATCTTAAATAAACCATTTAAATCGCTTTCTTATTTAGATTATGACAGAGAAAAGAATTTTGAGATTTGGGAAAAATTAAATATTTTAAATCAAGAACCTTTTGATAGAGGAAATGAAAATTTAAAAAAATACTATTGTAAAACTATTTTACCAAATAAAATTTTAATTTCTATTGATATTTTTCATCTTCAAGGTATCAACAATGAACAAGAGAAAAATGAAGGTTTCTTTTTTTTAAAATTAGAATTATATTCACCAAATACTAATATAGATTATTCAAGAATTGTTCAATACTACTATAGTAATAGAACTAAATTCATAGATTTTATTATTACCCTAATTAAAGAAAGAAATTTGATTCATACAGATATATTAGAAGGTATGAAAGATGTTGCTACTACATTTCCACTAATCCATTTTAACCTATTATATTATAAATTGAAGAATGAAACTAAAATCACAACTTTAAAAGAGCTTTATTCCACACGTTTTGATATTATTACAGATTCCCAATTTCACATTTCTGCTGATACCCATGGTACGAAACTATTATTTGTGAATAAGCGAAAAACACATCGTAGTAGCTCAAATTTAAAAGTAATGGTGATTAGATGTTTTCTATTAAGATTTTTTACATGGATATATGATAATGACAGTATGCTTTATTTAAATCTAAGAAAAAGGTTTTTTAAATATTATAATTATTTAATAAATACTTCAACGAATAGAGACTTATATTCTAAATTAAAAGATTTGAAAAATTATTGTTTTGATCTTAAATTAGAGTTGGCGATATTTGATACTAATAATCAATCTCGATTTCTAGCGGTAAATTCTTGTGAAATAAATATCAAAGCAATAGAGAAATTCCTAGTCGAGAGTAGTATTCACCATTTTTCATTATTAAAATATGCATTTATAACTGAGAAAAACTATAAACCGAAAGTGACTAATATTTTAGAAAAAAATAATTGGAATCTTATTTATACTTTAAAAGAAAGCCGAAGTGATTATGATGCAATACTATTGTCGTTTTTGGATCAATTATGTACATTATATTCAAAGAATTGGGGTAGAGTTTATGTTATTACTGCAGATAGTAATTTAGTTAACGGGTTCTTTAGAAAATTCAGTTTTATAGTGGAGAATCAATTAGTCTTTATTACTGATAAGGAAGAATTACACTTAAATAATCATCCTTTACTTTATAAAAAAAAACAATCTGATTATGATTTTTATTTATATATTGAAAAGTAATAACCACCACTTTAATCTATAATAAATACAACAGAAATATATTTTTTCCCATTCTCATGAATTATTAGCATCTCTAATTGAAACCTTGTTATTATCAATTACTAATCCTATTGCCTCTTTAACAATAAAGTAAAAATATCATTTTATATGTAATAGAGTGATTCTAATGGAAAAGAATGAAAGAAAACCCTTTGATGAATTTCAGGTAAATGATCGACAGAAAACAATAATTAAGGGTTTAATGGAGCAAAAATTTAGTACAAAAAACTTAACAGATATGTATATAGGTGCTCTTAAAGTTCTTAAAGATAAAACCAATCCTGAGAGATATAATCAATCAGCTCTTTCATTAAGAGAACTAGTAAAAAATTTGACGAGTGAAACTGAAATTTTAAACAGATCAGATGAAGCACATAAAGAATTAATGAAGTCTTTCATTAACCAATTTGATGAGTTAGGAGGTCTGGATAAAGAAGTAATCGTTACACAATGGTACAATCTTCATAGTTATTTTGTAGTCCTATGTCACCACGGATCTAAGGCAAAAAAAGATGATTTTTATGATAATCTATTAAAATTAGAATATATTCTTTTTTCATTGCTCGGTCCTGTATATGATACGATTGAAGAGCTTGATCGTTTAATTGGTATTGAAAAACCTTCTAATGAAGATATGGAACTTGTTAAATCATTATTGAAAAAACAAAGTCATTATAGATATTTCTTTAAAAATTTACACCACCCTAATTGGCTTGATTTGTTGGTAGATAATGATTTTTTTAATACTCCGCCTAAGACGGGTGATTATAGCGTTGAACCGTTATATTTAACGAAAATCGCTGATATAAAGCCGATAAAAGTTACGGAAGTTATTAATAATTTATCAAAAACAACACACGAGGGTGCTCAAGTTGAATTCATGAAAGCATTGATTAAAATTCCAATAAAGAATACTCTGAGTTTGAGAAAAGCAGTAAAGAAATGGATAGCTGAAGCTAAATCAGGTTATTACGCGTTATCCAAACAAATAATCTTATATATTAAAAAATTATTTGAGGAGAATGAAATTAAGATTGCCTTTGAAATGATTAATGCCATATTAGCCATTAGAGAGCACCGAGTATTAGATAATAGTCAAACAGGAATATCCTATGATATGAACTATAGTATTGAGGGTTATTTCTATGGAGAGATTATAAAAGAATTATTACCTGACCTTAAACATTATAATTCATTAAAATCTATAAGAATCCTATCAAAAAAATTAGTTATAATCATAATTAAAGATTTAGAGGGCACCGATCATTCAATCAAGGGAGACAACGATCTTTCTCTTAATTGGCGTAGATTAATTGACGAACACGATTATTATACATACAAAAAGGATATTAAAAATGTCCTAGTAAGTGCAATAAGGGATCTAATGATATATATTGGCAATAAGCAAAAAGGAAATTATAATGAAGCGATTGATATCTTACGAGAGAATGATTACTTAGTATTTCGCCGTTTAGAATTACATGTAATTAAATATTTCCCTGAAATATCTGAAAAATATATTTCTGAGGCGATTTCAAATAAGTTATATTTTCAAGAATTGGATGCAATTTTAGAGTTTTATCAGCTATTAAAAGATTGTTTTCCATATGTCAAGCAAGAGATTCAAGAGACTTACCTGAAGTGGATTGAAGCTAGTCCCGATATTGAAAGATACGAACAATCATTTGAGAAAAATAGGGGAAAAACGCCCTCAGAAGAAGAAATTGAATCTTATATTCAATATTGGAGATTAAAGAAAATAGCCCCCATAAAACAATACATATCAGATGATTTAATAAAGAAATATAAGATTGAGGAGGCAGAAGTGAAGCATGTTGATCCTTTTAAAAATTTGTCAAGAGTCCAATTCGGACCCATAAGTCCGATTAAGGAAGAGAAAATGGAAAATATGTCAATTCAAGAGATTTTAAAGTATGTTAAAGATTACCAAGAACCTGAACATTCATTAACCTTCTCAAAAATTGGACTAGGCAGAACTTTAAGAAATATAGTAGAAAAAAGACCCAATGAGTTTACAGAGATTTTACCCGAATTTTTGAAATTTTCTGAATTACATAAATATATCTCTTATCTCCTTAACGGATTTGATGTAGCAGTTAAAAATAAGATTAATTTTGAATGGGATTCAATAATCTCTTTATGCAAAACCGTGTTAATAGGCAACGATGCTCAGACCGATATAAATAAAGAACCGATATTTTATAAAGAAAATACGCTCAGAGATATAAAGACAAGTATTGGTTGGTTATTTAGAAATGGTTTATCTAATAGTGAAAATTCAATTCCTTTCTCCTTTAAAAATGATATTTTTGAAATACTGAAAATACTAACTAATGATGATGAGCCAACTTTAGAAGAAGAATTGAAAAGTATTAAAGGAAATTGGAGGGTAAGAGATATGTCAGTTAATACTGTTCGTGGTATTGCCATGAATAGGATAATTGATTTTGGTTCATGGAATGCAAGACATTCTTATGATGAGAACACGCTTAGTGATAATTCAAAATCTAAACTAAATGATCAAGTAAAAGCTATCCTTAAGACTCACCTTGATTATATTTTCGATCCTTCTTACACCATTAGATATATTTATGGTTTTAATTTAAACAGAATGATATATTTGGATAAATTATGGATAACAGAAAACTTGAAGTCTATCTTCCCTGAAGAAAATGACAAACAAGAATATTGGGAAGCTGCGTGGTCAGGGTATCTTGATGGCAACTCTGTTAATCGTATCACATATGAGATATTAAGAGATCAATATAATAGAGCACTGGACTGTTTTAATAATGAAAATCTCGAAATAAAGCTAATAAATTTTTCTACTGAAAGATTAGCTAATGAAATTATGAGAATGTATATTAACGGAATAGAGGACTTAAGATCAGAAAATTCTTTAGTTTTTAAATTCTTTCAAAAAGCTCCTGATGATGTTAGAAAAATTGCAATAGCTTATATTGGACAAAATCTCTCCAATTTAAAAGATATGAAGGACTATGATTTAGTCTTAAAGAGATTGATGGAATTATGGGAAGAAAGATTAATAGTAATTCAAAATACTAGTGTAGATAATTATCGAAGGGAATTAGCTTTTTTCTTATTCTGGTTTAAAAACTCAATTTTTGATAAGAAATGGACTATTTTAAAGCTTGAAGAAATCATAGACTTAACTGGTGGCTCTATAGATGTATTTAGCGATGTATTAAATACATTCTTAGATTACATTGATGAATTCCCTCTAAATGTTATAAATTGCCTTGAAAAAATTATCAAGAATCAAGTAGGAACTGATGGATATCTTTTATTTGAAAAAAAATATGAGCCTCTTTTAGCAGGGTTACTTCATTCTGAAAATAAAGAAGCTATAGAAAAGGCAAGAGATTTAATTAACTATTTGGGAAGTATGGATCTTCATTACTTCAGAGAATTACTAAGTTAAGTTCTTTTACTAAGAATTTTTGGTTCTAAGATTAGCTCATTGTTATACTGAATAGAGTTATATTTATATATAACTAAAACTATTCGTAACATAAATAAAATTTTATTATTATGGGATTAAAAGAAAATATAATTGAAGTACTCAAAGAAAACGATTTAACAATAGATCAAATGGCTAATAAATTGGAATCTAATGAAAATTCAATTCGCACAATTATTAATAGAGATCTTAAACCTTCAAAATTAATTATCGAAACTAATTCATTTCGGTATAAATATAAGATTTACGCTTTAAATACTCCAGAAAATACATATAGACATCTTAGTCATATAGTAATGTATCGGAGTGCATTATTCGGTCGTATTGATGAGGGTTTATCAAAAGTAAATGTTTGGTTGTCAACCATTAAAGAATTCAAGGAAAATTGGGAGATATTTCTAATGGAAACGAATTCTTCAAGTAATAGCATAAAAAAAGAGATTAATAGACGATCTAAACAATTAAATAAACTAAAGCCATACTCAATTTTAGTAAAAAACTTAAAAGATCAGTATAAACTTATTCTTAATTATTTGAGAGAAGAATTTAGAAATCTTATCATCGCTAGAAGGAATAACAAGAATTATTATATTGATTTAGAATTTATTTTTAAAAGGGATCAAGATTTAACTGAAATCGTTGATAAGTTCATTAAATGGGAAAAAAAAACTAATGGATTCTTTAAAAAATTAATATCAAAATAATTATTCCTATCTCTCTGTTGTCCCCACCGTGGTGCCCCCTCCTAAAAAATTAGTTCAATATATCAAGTTTATATTGGAATGGTAAATTCAGAGTCTGATTTCAAAGGAATTTTCCATTGAAAAATCAACGATAGATATTTAAGACCAATTTATTTTAAGTTTATATAGACTTGTAAAAAATTAAATACCAGTTAAAGGGTGATGAGATAAGTGAGTAAGGAAAATATTATTCAAAGAAAAAAAACTACATGCTTTTTGGGAGAAATAATAAATAACGAGATGAGACCATCTGCAACAGGTGTTTTTGTTACTATAGAAGATTTCAATTTCATAATTACTGCCAAACATGTAGTTTTTAATAATGAGACTTCTTTATTTATAGATGAAAAATTACATTTTTTCACAACCCACAAAATCGCAGGACAAACCTACACAAATCCCATTACAAGAATCAAAAAACAGGGAAATGTTAATTGGATTTTTCATAGTAACAAAGATGTCGATATAGCTATTATGCCCGTAAATATAGATTGGACAAAAGCAGATATTCTAAGAGTTCCTTTGGAACACTTAGTTGAAATTGATAATTTGCTTGAACTCGATGATTTATATTACTTGTCATATCAACCGGGGCTTATAGAGAAAAATGTAGTAGATCCTATCATGCGAACAGGTTCTATAAGTAAAATTAATAAAGATAAAACCTATTTCATCGACGGATTTGCTTTTCCAGGAAATAGTGGGAGCCCTGTGTTTTTTAAAACTAGATATTTTAAATCTGATAATCCTCCTTTACCAGGATCTTTTATAGGCATTATTGGGTCGCATGTCACATATCAAGGTGTAGCTATAAGTCGACAGACAAAAAGACCCCGCATTACTTTCGAAGAAAATACAGGACTCTCTAAAGTCTGGTCTGTTGATTTTCTTAAAGAGATAATTAAATCAAAGGAATTCTCAAATCAATTTGAAAAAGTGCGAAAACTCCAAAACAAGAAAGAGAATAAAGAGTAGTCTCAAATAAATATATATTGTTTTCGGTAAATTTTCTTATCTTCTTTAGGTTTTCAGATCAACTATGACAAAAATTAGATATTTACTATAATAATGCAGTGGAGTTTCTGTGTTTATAAGTAAATAATAAATTCATTCACGTATTTAAAAGAAATCTAGAAAAGGTAATAGAATGAGGATAGAAGCGATGTTGAGCCATTTATAGCTTGTTATGTCATAAGAGAGAATCCAGAAATAAATTTTTAGCTTGTTATGTCATTAAGGGTCAATCCTATCCCGCCTTGCAGAAGTTAACCCGATTTACTGAAACCATAAGAGAGAATCCAGAAATTTGGCAAACTCTCAATAAGTCAGTCAAAACAAGCGAGATGTTAGAGCTCGATAAGCCACCAGCTCTTAAAATTGTGATCAATGAGATTTTTACTCAATAAATTTTTCAGAGAATTCTCTCTTCATGTTTGAATATCCCCCGTGGTGCCCCCTCCTAAAAAAGTAGGTGGGTGATATAGGAGATAAGATTTTTTATTTAAATACTCAAGAAATTATGTAGTTTTAAATCGTTAGATCAAAATATATAAATAAAAAAGGAAGTGATCGGTTTGAAACTAATAGAAGAAGAAAGCTTTCATGGAGAAATTATTGAAACCCCAGAAGAATTCATAGAGGATCTGTGCGAGAGAGTCAATATAGCCTATAACACACTAATGGAAGAAGATGATAAAATGAATCAGCTCGCATTTATCACCACTTTTCTTATCGCTTTCAAAGGAAGGCTGAATCGAGTCTGCGAAAATATTTAGAAATTACCTTATTTCTTAATTTTAATTTTTTTTTTATTGTTCTACCTAGTCTTTTAAAAAACACAAGATAATCTTATCTAACACTTGAAGGAAAGAATCATCAGACTCAAAAGTGTATTCATATACTTTTATGAGAAAAAGATAAATTCTAAATGCATTTAATACTAGATAAGACAAAATTATATAATAATAAAAATATTGATTAAAATGCCAGAAAGATATATAACTAATTCAGCTAGTTCAGATAGGAATGCGGTTGCTGAGGGGCTTAAGAAAGCCCTAAATTTGTGCGCTACTCATTCACACAATGCTGTGATACTTCATCTTCCTTCAAAAAGTCAATTAAGGCAATTAAGCCTCTTATTGAATCAAAAATTAATTACTGCTCTAAAGAAGAATAACTCTGGTAGTTGGAGTAGTATAACCTTTACTTTACACACACAACGTCTTGAGATTAGCGATTGGACAGAGGATATCATATTATCACTTTATCCCACTTCTACAATGACTGATAATCTGAATGATCTAAAGAGAGCAAAAGCGATTGTAGTTGTTCCATGGAATGATAAGGAGAGAGAGAAATGGATACAAACTTGGAATCCAGAAATTATAGGAGGAGAGGAAGTTGAGTTAGAGAATCTTGATCTTGATCCCCGATTAGAAAGTGCATTATCAGCTTTAACAGGTATAATTAATGTTTCTACAGGTTTAACTCATTCTTCTGATAGGGAAAGTGCAATCCAACTTTTAAAGATATTACATATTAATAG
>JAHLWJ010000178.1 GCA_019057975.1 Promethearchaeota archaeon
GTCTTTTTCTGTTATAGACCTCTTCTATAAAATATGGAATTCTATCTTTAACTTTCTGTCTCATCAGCTATTCTAACTTAAGAAACTTTAGTATACAATGTGTCTAACTGTAAGGGTTCACCCCATATTTATTATTTAGTAAGATGTATTTTTAAATATTTTCTTGGATTTTTAAAATTGATGATATAATAAAGTATAAAATTTCAGTTAAAAACTACAGATTTATTTTAAAATTATTGCATTTTTATATGAAAGGCTAAGTAATGATGAAAGAAAGAAAAATTCTAAAAATAATTTTAATAATTATACCAGTTATTTTATCTTTACTGTTATTATCTTGCAGATCTACTAGTGTATCTCAAATATCTCAAGAGCCAGAAGATGCGATAGTAGAAACTGAAAAAGCACTTGAAAGTGGAGCAGAAGAATTGATAAAAGAAGAGGTAGAGCCCCAAGAAACAGTTGAGGAAACTGAAGAAATAGAAGAGGTCAAAGATGTAGAATATACTGGATTATGCAACAACCCCTATTTCCCAGTAAAACCAGATACTTTTTGGAACTACAAAGTACAAAATCCATCTGATACCTACGAATATGTTTCCAGTTTTATAGAGATTGCAAATGAATCATTCATGGAGAAAATAGAATCTAAAGTATTCAATGCTGATATAAAATGGCTGTGTTTATCTGATGGACTGGTCCAGAGTGAATATTCTGCTCTTATGCTTGAGGATGATAGCCAGGGAATGGAATTTACCACTGAAAGCTATGAGGGTGTTACTCTACCTTCTCCAGATAAATGGATTATTGGTTATAAATGGGATACTAGATATAGAGTCAGGACTACAATAATAGTTGAAGATGAACAGGTGACTTTCACTGGTGATATAATTATAAAAAATGAAATTGTTTTAATAGAATCAGTAACTGTACCTGCTGGGACATTTCCAGAAGCTTTTAAAATTGATTCTGATAAGAGCATGAATATTTCTGTAGATATAGGTGGGACTTCCATGTCTTTTGATGCCTATACAGATATATCTTCCTGGTATGCTGAGGATACTGGACTTGTAAAACAAATTTCTAAAGCGACATGTGGGACTACGACTATAGAGCTGCTTTATATAGAGGAAAAGGGAATCTGATATTTTATAATATCTTAATTCTGTTATAAAGATATCTACACTTGAAATCATTATCTCGGTTCTACCTTTGTGTAAAGTGGCCAGTTAACAAAACCGGAACTATATCGCAAAAAATGTATATTAATATCTTTTGTTTAAAGTATAAGTAAAAATAGTGAGTAGGATAGTAGAGCAAATAATTAATCTTAAAAACCCAATCTTTGTATACAGGCATCCTCGTTTAGGTTAAATATAGCAGATTAACATTATTCGCTATCTATATTTTTTCATTTTTTACGGCAGCTTTAAGAAATTACCTGGTGGATTTAGCAGACTGTTCCTGGTGATGCCTTTTGAAGGTCTTTTCCCCAGTCAAGTCCGAATAAAAGACAATGTTAAAACCTTGAAAGGTCAAAATAATTGAATTTCATTATTTAATACTCTTGTTAAAAAATTTATGAGGTATGGCAATTTGCAGTACCGATCAGATTTATTTATTAAAGGATAACGGATAACTTTAATTCCTAATCGATTTAAATCTTCATTGAATAAAGAATCAATCATAATTTGGGTTTTAGACTTATTTTGATTATCTGTTGGTAAAAAAGCATAGTGATTAAATTTTAGCGATTTTGTACAAGATTTTAATATTCTCCGTAAATTTGGATCAGTTAAAGATAGTCCAATAAAAATACATGACGAATTGTTATAAATACTACTTTGCATATTATTTGCCCAATTATCAAATTTAAAGCTTTCTTCTTGATAGTCTTCTTCAGACAAAATGAGCTTAGTTACCACACCTCCATACAGTGGCAAATATCCATGTGGATAATAAATCCTTTTAACACTATTTTTGAATGATATTTCTGAATATATATTTTTAAAATTCAAATTATTTTTTCTTAATATATGATAAAAAGTATCATCATAATTTAAATTTATTATTTCTGATATATCTATTGTCTTAATTAATTCTATTAATGCCTTGAAAAGTTCCGAAGAAGTAATTTTATAAGGCGAGTCCTCATAAGAACTATACAGACATTTTCTTACTAAATAATTCCAATCCGTAATACGAATTCTATTCTTTATCATCTGAGCTATTAAAATAGGATCAAAATCTTTTACTTTTTCCATAAAACTTTCAATATTTTCATCTATTTTTTTTTGCCAATCATTATAAAATTTTTCAGAAGCAGCTGTTTTAGATGGACTCAATAATTTCTCATTTATATATATTTGCGTGGTTTTATTGACTATCTTAAATGAGACTTTCATGGTATCTAATAACTCTTGTAATCTTTTTTTTTGTAAATAAAAATCATAGGCTTGTGTAAATCCCATTGGAGTGTTGGTAGGGGGATTTTCATAAGTTATGTTTTTTTATGGACAATGTCAAAAATCCAATGATAATAATATGCAAGGCATATTTTAATAATTAATGTATCCCAAACTGGTAACCCAACAGATGCAGCTACTCCTGCACCAAAAACAAGAGAGCATTTGTTATCCTTTGTATCTTTAACTAATTTAAGAAAATTACTGGTGCTTTTTTTATCTAAGAATTTCAGAATATCAGGTCTAAAATCTTTCATTCTATCCTTCTCAGCTAATGGACAATTTATATTTTATATCTTGAATAATCCATTGAACCTATTTGAACCCAAGCATATCTCTTGGTAATATAATCGACCCAGGCTTGTATTTCAGGTGAATGATTAGTGAATAAGTTACAGAATAATCGTTCTGTACTTACACTAATAAATCTTTTCCCTTTTGGTACCAAACTTTTCCATACATCTATTGCTTTTTCACCCAGTTTTGATAGTTTGGGTGAAGTTATTCTATAAAAATCGGTATTTAGTGCAGGAGCTATATGCAATACACTTACCACATCATTTTCCAACTCTCTTGCCTTTTCTATCTCACGGGCTAAAAGCTGCTGACGCATAAACTGATAAAAGGGCTCGTAAAAAAGTGAATCAAAACTGGGTAATAGTTCTTTGTTAATTGGACAATCACCCTGTATATAAAATGGCTTGTAAGTTTTTGTGCGATCTGTACCGCTTGTGGCAAATCTAAGAAATATACTTCTATATGATTCAGTATATTTCCATTCAATTAAGACCATTTGTTGCTTTCCATCACTACGTTTGAACATAACAACTGCATCTGCACTTGTACAGTTTGCTCCACGGGTACATTTACCGCTATGTGATTTGGTTTCACCTAAATGGTCTTTTAAACCGGTCCACTCAAAAGCAACATATTGGTTATTTTCTATAGGTAGCATTTTTTGTAAGTTGGGAAAGATAGGACGTAAGAAATCAGCCAGTATATCAGGGTTTTGTGCAAATGGAAAAAGAAAATTTACACAACAGATTTGTGAATCACAAAGATGGTTGCTTAGTTTGAGATTGTCTTTTTCACGCCTATCGTGCCATTTGATTTTATAGGCATCAAAGTATTTTAAAGCATTCTGGCGAATTTCGAAAAAAAGGTTTTCTTCAGCACAATCAACTGGCAAGCAAAAAGGTCGAGGTTTACCACTATATATGCCATCTTTACGAGCTGTTTTAGAGAAATAAGGTGACTTGACTTTGAGATTGGCTTGGCGAATCTTTTCACTTTCAAGAAATTTTCCCATGTATAGCTGCCTTTGCTTTTAAGTATTTGTCTTGCTCTAAAATTTATTATTTCTGCTTATTTTTAACCAATAATACATATCTAACAGTCTTAAGTTAGAAAGTTCAGTAACTCTTAAAATTTTAAATCTTGGTTTATTAAGGTTGTCTCGTATCATCTTAATCTTAACTTGGTTTTCCCTAATGAAAAGTTCATATGCCTTTTTCACTATTAGTAATGATTCAATGAAATCATTTCTTTGAAGTTTGAAGTGCTTTCTAATAGGATTATCGAGTGGAGGAAATTCATTGGGTAAAATTGTATGAAATAATTTACAGCAAAAAGCTGCCTCGTTTCTTTCTGTCCTGCAATATTTATTATAGAAGCTTGTTATATCTTTTTCTCTTATGATTTCCTGTTCTCTTTCTTGAAAATGGTTGTCAAAATCCTGATATATATATTTCTTCATTCCTTGGATTGCCCATTGACGTTTGAATTCGCCAAAGTTAATAGTTTCTTTATCTAATACAGTTTTATTATAGTAATCTATAAATGATGTTGCCCTATTGTCTGTAAGTGATTTAGTGAAAAGTAGAATAATGTCCTCAACAGTCATTGTATTTATATCCTTTTCGATTTGTTTTTTTACTTCTAATGCCTTGGAATCGATATAATTCATATAAATTAATTATTTTAAAAACTATTTAGAATCACTAATACATTTTAATTTAAGGACATTATAACAACTTCACAATAAATTGTTGTTATAATAGTAATTACAAAGTTAAGACTAGATTTTTTAACTGAATAGAATTAAGAAATCAAATTATGAAAGTGTTTAAAAATATAATAAATAGCTTAGACGAACTAAAGAATAAGAAACTTAGCTTCATCGTCAAAAGCAATGAAGAAGTTTTGGAATTATTACGTGCAATTGAACTTATCTTTAAAGATAAACAATTTGAGATGTTTTCTATATACCATTGCCCTTGTGGAAATATCTTTGTCTATCCAAATAAAGAATTTGAAGAGTTAAAATTTGATTTTAAAGCAGATAATAAAAATAACCTTCTTTGTCCAGCTTGTGGTGATTACAAAATCGATGTGGGTCTTACATTTCATCCTAAAGGAGATTTAAAAATAATGCTCGATGAATTAGACTACTTATTTGATAAAGCCAAAAATGATAATAAATTTTCATATTATATGTTTATATCAAATACATTCTTTGAAAGCGATAAATTATTTGATGAGATTTTTAAATCTGTGGACAGCTATCTATATATCACTGATGACTTAGAGTTAAAAGTTAGGTTGGGTAAAATAGGCAAATTCGAATTAGAAGAAGGTATTGATTATGAAAAAACAATACTACGATTAAGATTTCTGATTTATTGTCATATTATTGAATTAAAAAAAATATACAATTTATTAAATAATTTAATAAAGATTGCATATTGTGAAATTGCAGCTATCAATAAAGAAAAAAGACAAATAAGTCCTATACGATTTGATTTTTATAATGATAGTTGGGTTATTGGAGATATAATAGAAAATATTGTGAGAGTTACAAATAAAAAAGGTTTAAGTTTAGGAAACTTTATAAAATCATTCTATAGCAACGAATTAAGGAATGCTTTTTATCATTCTCAATATATTATAAATGATGAAAATGATTTACTTTTAACAGCGTATAAAAAACTCATCAAAAAAACTGATCTTGAAACGCTATTTTCACACTGTTTTAATTTCTTTCGGCACTTTACAGAAAATATATCTAAAGGCAAAAGAGAACTAATCAAGGCAAAAGAAATTAGTGAAAATGGTTATAAGATAGTACCAATTAGAAAGGGAGATAAGATATCATTTAAGTTTGTTTTATAGAATTACTCATTTCCAGTATAAAAATATCCTTATTCAGGCTCAATATAGCGGTTTAACATTATTTTTTATCTATATTTTTCGTTTTTTACTTCAGCTTTAAGAATTTATCCCGGGGCTTTAGTAGACAATTCCTGATTTGTCAGGTGGTAGAATTTTGCGGCCAGTTAAAAGAATTACACAGAAAAAAAATAACATGGCTATAAAAGCAATACTCTACCAATACATCCTAATAGCATGATAATAGGAACTATATCGCAAAAAAATATATCTCTTACTTATTGCTTAAAAAAACCTATACAGGCTTTTTCGATTATTTCTATAATTGATTTAACACTTTTATATCTATCTGGGAATAATTCTGGAGAATAAACCTTTAGTGCTTTATTTAATGAAATAAGAGCTTTGTTCAGATTCGTTTCTGTATCTTTTTTTTCTGCAAGATAATAATAAGAAATTCCAAGATTGTGTTGAGTTTGTGCATAATCTTGAGGGTAATCTTTTAAAGTTCTAACTTTTAATGCTTCATTATAAGCAGCAATAGCCTTTTCAAGGTTTTCCTCTTTGTCTATTATTTCTGAATATTTAAAAAAAATAGCACCAAGATTGTTTTGTGTGGCTGCATATTCTTGAGGATAATCTTTTAAAGTGAAAACCTTTAAGGCTTTATAATATGCATTAATACCATTTTTTAAGTTAAATTCCAAATCTTTTATCCCAGATAGGTCATAATATGCCATTCCAATATTGTGCTGAGCCGTAGCATAATATGTAGGATTATTTTTTTGGGAAAAAAACTTTAATGCTTCATTGTAGGTACTTATAGAAATTTGCAAAAAATCAATCCTATTTTTAATTGTCTGAACCGTCCAAAAGTCATAAGCTTTCCTTGCACACAAGAATAACGCTTCAGAATCATCTTTGAAGTTACTTATAATGTAATTAAAATTGTCAATTAAGTTTTCTAATCCAGTATCTACAATATAGTTTAAATAAACATCCCTTGCTCTGATTTTTTGCCTTTCAATTATCTTTTCTATAAATTCATTTTTTATAAGTTCTTTTAAATAATTTTGAAAATTAAATCCATTTAAAGATAATTTTTCATATAATGCTTTTACCCTATCTACTAAAAATAAACCTTCTTTATCATATATTCCAGCTATATATAGCATTTTTATAGCAGCTAATATGTTTTTGGCATAAGCATCCAAATCATTGTATCTGTTTTGCATAGTCTGTAATGGAAGTATAAGAGAACCTATGGTCTTATCAAAAGTATCCGGGACTGTTGCGTTAAATTCTTCTTCTGCAATCTTTTTAGCTTCTACAAGTTCATATTCTGGCATATATAGGATATTTTCTTTACTATCAACAATTAAGGTAATATCTATTTTCTGGCAAACTATTTCAAATTCAACTCCAGACTGACAACTTGCAATAATATTAATATCATTTTTTCTTAATTCTGATATATAATTTATTAAAGCATCATCTTTTTGTAGTGATATATCTTTACTTTTAATAAGGTTGTGGAGATTATCCAATACAATTATTTTTTTATCTTTTCTATACTTAGGTGCTATAGCATTTCTAAAATTAATACTGCTTTTAGGAATTAATACCTTGTAATTCTTTAACTTTCTTAAATTCTCATAAATAGCTCTTGTTTTGCCTGATAAAGGTCTTCCAATAAGTAAAATATTCTCACCTTTTGATATTTTTTCTTCAATTTGGTTATTAATTTTTGAATAGTGATAATGAATTTTTTCATTGTATCTATAATAGTCATTTCCAAATATATCTTGAGGGATTAACTTTGATGATTTTTTCCATACACTATACTGATTTCTAATTTTTAAGTTTTCATAGTATTCATCACTTTTTCTATAAAAATAAATTGTAACACCTATTGTTACAATTATTCCTAAAATACCTAATATAATACCAATAGTCGCCTTATCAAATTGCCAGTAATTAGTTATAGTCAAGATGGTCTCTGTTGAAGTAGTTTTACCCATTAAAATATTTAAACATTATATTAATTAAAATATTTCCATTATTATAGAATAATTTGGTTTTAATTTTAATGAAGTTAGTATGATGGTATAAAAATATATAACAATTTTAGAATTGTCCTTACCCCATTCTTTAGTCCAGTTTTTAAGTTAATATCTAGGTATTTTGAGGGTCTGAGGGTCCCCCAAAAACTAGTCCACCTATAATGTTAGTAATCCGGCTTATTTGCCTCTATGGACAGGCTCCTGGCAAAGTCACTGGGCGTCATATTGCCCAGGGAACTATGAGGCCTAAACTCATTATAGTCCCTTCTCCACATCTCTAATTTACTCTGTGCATCCTCGATTGACAGGAACCAATTGGTATTTAAAAACTCATCTCTAAGACTACCATTAAAAGACTCAATGAATGCATTATCTACTGGTTTTCCAGGACGAGAGAACTCAAGCTTAATGTTATTTTGATAGCTCCAGTTATCAAGCGCCTTGGAGATAAACTCAGGACCATTGTCCACCCTGATCCTTTCAGGTAGTCCTCTATAGTAGCTAATGTGGTTTAATATATCAACTACTGTATCTCCTGTAATTCTGCTATTTGCGTAAATATTTAGACATTCTCTGCTATATATATCCAACATGGTAAGCGCCCTAAAGCGCCTTCCATTAAATAGTGCATCGGACATAAAATCCATAGCCCAGCACTGATTGATTCCAGTAATATCCACTTTAGGTATCCTGGCCTGGCTGATTCTCTTCCTTCTTCCTTTGTAACGCAAATTAAGCCCTTCCTGGCAGTATATCCTGTATACTGCCTTGTGGTTTACTTTCCAACCCTCTCGCATAAGCAGCACATGTATCCTCTTATATCCATATCTTACCCTTGCCTGAGCGATATCCCTGATTCGCATCCTAAGCGGGATCTGCCCGTCTCTTTTGGCTATATAGCGCTGGGATCCTCTGCAGAATTTGATCAATTTACATCCACGTCTTTCGCTAATATCATAATGCGCCTGCAGCCAA
>JAHLWJ010000179.1 GCA_019057975.1 Promethearchaeota archaeon
GATTGTATGAGACGTTTAGCCCCGAGAGATCTATGACTGTTGCAGATCTACTAAAAGAATTAAATTTAGAAGGAAAATACTTCGGAATATTAGTAGATGGCAAGAAAGCGGACCCAGAGACTAAAGTTGACGCTAATAGTGAGGTCATAGTACTTCCACACATCGCTGGCGGTTAATAATAAAGAAATAATTAGTTTTTTTGATTTTCTCTTTTTTTATAAATAGTGATCTCTTGGAGGATCTATTTTAGCTCAATTTTAAGTAGTTAAAAGAAATTCTTAATACGGATCAGGCATTAAACCCGACATTATGTCCCGTGTAACATCAACTATTACTGCGTATCCAAAAATGAAGATTAAAATTGTACTTACTATATAAATAACTATAGCTGTAATTGATTTCCATTTATGTTCTGTATCTTTATACCCAAGAATTCCTAATATTAACCCTAATAACCCAAAACCGCTTACTGCGAATGTACCCAGAATAGCTATTTTTGGTAGTATTTCTAGGCTAGTTAATATTGATAATATAGGGCTTACTAAGCTTAAAAGAGCCAAAATAAGAGCTATATTCGCATATTTTGATTTTTCCATTTATTTTCAAATTAATTATGAATTAATTAAAGAAATATAAGTTACATTCGTATTTATATTTAAAATCGTCTATAGGAAATCTATAGTAATACCACAATCATCCATTAAGGATTGAAAAAATATCCATGGGAAATCACTTAACAAAATTGCTACGAACTGGTGGGACTTTAGATAGAGGATCTTAACATAAAAAAAAATTTCTATTCTTCATTTTAAGTGTACTTAAATACCATCAATTAACTATTTTAGCTCAATTTTGAGTAGATCTTTAGCTAAAATTGTATTAGGAAATATTTCTTTTGCTTCTTCAAGCAGTTTCGACGCATCATCTTGATACCTAGATGATATATGTGTAAGGATTAATTGTTTTGCATTCATTTGTATAGCATCAAGTGCAGCATCAATAGAAGTTGAATGCTTCTTTTCTTGGGCAGTTTCTGCTAACTTTTTGGCAAAAGTTGCTTCATGAACTAAAATATCAGAGTCTTTTCCTAGCTCAATTATAGATTTGCCTGGTATTAAGTCTCCAGAATAGGTGATTTTTCTTCCTGGTTTTTTTGGCCCAATTATCCCTTCTTTTACAGGATCAATCTTTTTTCCTTGATACTCAATAATTTCTCCTTCCTGTAATTTCTTCCAGAGATGACTTTCGGGAATCCCTAATGCTTTTGCCTTTTCGGGTTCAAATTTTCCAAAACGAGGTTTTTCAATGAATGCATAGGCATAAGTTATTACAGAATGTTCAACCAAGGTATATTTTATTGTATAATATTTGGAGTCATAAATTATGTTATCTTGAATCTTGATTTTATTCTTAGGCTCTTCAGAATCTAATCCTTCAAATTCAATCAATTCCTTAGTAAAATGATCTATTTCATATATCTTAATTGGATAATTAGCTTTTAGACCAAGGATTTTTCTATGAAGAAGTAGATAAAGAAAAAGATTCTTCGGTCCAAACATCACAATCGGGGCGGTTCTATCATTTAAGCTTAGTCGAAATAAAAATCCAGGCAATCCAATGATATGATCTCCATGAAAATGGGATATAAAAATCATTAAAGGTTTATTAAATTTTAATCCCGCTTCAGCAAATCGGCGTTGGAAGTCTTCACCACAATCAAATAAGAGAATTTTATTTCTATACCTAATTGCAATTGAAGATAAATTGCGTTCTCTAGTAGGAGTAGCTGCGGAACTTCCTAAAATATGCAATGTGAGTTCCATAATTAGATTAACCTATTAAAATATTTAAAATAACCTTCTCTTATTCAAAAATAACAAGAAAAATAGGCAATTTTCTGGTAACTAATCCGTAAAGATTAGCAATAGTACTTATTTTTTTCGTAATTGCGCGAGTTCCATTCTTTGTTCAGTATTCTGTATTTGTAAGTCATCAATAATACCTTTAAGTTCTCTCAATCTTAGTGTTAAATGAGGATTCTCTTGAGTTTGAGCTGGCGCTCGCATAGTATGGCTTTCTATTTGTTTTTGTAAGTCATTAAATTTTTGATCTCTTGTTTTTAATTGGTTTTCCAATTGTCTATATCTTTTTTTAATTTGCACTGCTTCGTTTTTTATTGTTTCAACTTCCCCATCTTTAGCCTCTAATTGTTTCTGTAGAAATATAGCCATCTCTCTTTGCAATTTTAATTTACTTTCAATTTCTTTTTGTGATTCACCTGTTTCTGATAAAGCTTCAGTTTTGGATTTCTTAATTTGTTCTTGAAGTGATTTTACTTCCAATTTTGATTTATTCAATTTATTCTGTAAATCATCTTTTAATGTAAGAATCATTTCTGATGATGCCATGTCAGCTTGATCTGAATCTGTGGTAATTTTTCCTTTTTTCAAAGATTTTATTTCATTTTTCAATTTTTCAATTTGATCGTTTTTTTTATCTGGTTTTTTACTTTTTTTATTAAATTTTGAAAGCTTTTGTTTTAAATCAAGTATTTGTCTCTTAGATTTGTTTAATTGTTTTTGAAGATCTTCAATTAATTTTTTTGTTATTGAATCATTACTACCATTCTGGGAAACAGAACCCAATTCATTTATTTTCTGGTTTAATTCATTTATTTTCTGGTTTAATTCATTGATTTCTGATTTGTAAATTTCAATTGTATTATCTTTTTCATTTAATTTTTCTTCAAATTCTGCCGCATCTTTAAGTTGATATTCTAATTTTTTTATGATTGATTTCTGTTTGTTTACTTTATCCTGTAAATCTGCTACTAATGCATTTAATGGAGGTTTTTTCCTTAAATCTTCTACTCTAATAACAGATGTTTCTTTATATATATTCTTAAATTTTTCAAACTCTTGTTGGAGTTGAGTATAGTCTTTTCTTAATATGCCCATACTATTCTTTAGATCACGAATATATTTATCTTTCTCTTCAAGTTCATATGCAAATCTAGATTCTGCAGCTCGTATTTTTTTACTTTTGGATTTAGCTCCTTCTTCTAATTCTTTTATAGCTTCTAATTCCATAATTTTATCTTCGCGTTCTTCGATGGTATCTTCAAGTTGGTCGATTTCATTACTTGTTTTCTCTAATTTTATCTCTAATTCTCCGATTTTTTTTTCTAATTCTCTGATTTTATCTTTTAATGCAGCTTCTGACATATTGAACAATCATCTATTAATTAATTTATTAATAAAATTATAGATTTTAAAATTTAACTTATTATTTTTTAAAATATATCATAATAAGTTAAAAATCCTTAATATATTTCAAAATCCTTAATCGAAAACTTATTGATTTTTCTCATGATAGGGAATAAGCTTAGAAAATTAAAAGAAGTAAAAGTAACTAACAGAATAGCAAAAACAGTAAATGGAATGTATAATGGGGGTAAATATACGCGACCAAAGATAACACTTGAATTTAGAATCATACCTATACTTAAACTTATTAAAAGTGAAGGAATGATAATAAAAGTAGATTCCAAGAAAAGAATTCTTTTTATTGCTTTGTTTCTAGAGCCCAAAGCTCTCATAATTAAGAAATCTCTTGCTTTTTCCATTATTCCACTTTTTTGATAATTATAAAGGGATAAGATCCCAAGAATTGCCATAATAATCATTAAAAACATTGGGTATAATGATAAATTTAATAAGAAATTCAGATTCTTTTTAAATACTCCATCCAGTTTCATATGAGCAAAGTCAGTTCCCAAATTCGATTCAATAAAGATATCTAAATCTGTTTTGATGTTGTTATACGACCCACTTTTCAATTTTAATAAAACAAGATTAATTGTCTGATTTGAGAACAATAATTTATTCTGAAAAGACTCTAAACTTATATAACCCGCATATCCATTATAAAAACTATCAATAATTACTCCAGTTATCTCAAATTCATGAGATTCAATGCCTATATTTTTGATTTTAAGATTTTGTATTAATGCTTTATCAAAATAATTATAAGCTAAACCATCCCCTACAATCATCTCATAATCAAGGGTAGAATAATTTCCTTCAATCTCAAAATTTTGGATAATCTTACTCAGATTTACTCCAATAATAGGAATATTTACTGTCCTGTGTTTTCCATAAGTTATATAATCCCCATCAATAATAACAATTTTGCTCATTTCTTCTATATCACAGAAGTTTATTAATCTCTCATCAACTTTCTCGATATCGCCTACAGTTTCTTTAATGTTGCTCACATTGTTGATACTGAATAAGTATTTTGATTCTGTAAAATTAATATCTGTATGGTTAATAAAAATTCTTGGATTTGAGAACATCTCATACATAAGTGAATAATTTTGGATCACATCTTCATGACCGATTATTACAATATTTTCACCTTGCGCCTTACGAATCCACTCCTCCGATGATGTTCTTAAAACGATTGTACCTAATCCAAGTGTGAATATTATTAAACAAATTAATGAAAATACTATAATATATCTTTTAAACTCACCCTTTCTTCTTAAAGTATTAATTATTGATAATTTGATATTAATACCTAATGAAGAAAGCCATTTTGGGATAAACTTAATTTTTTTTGAAGCATCGTAATCATGAGGAATATCTTTAGAAAATGTTTTTATTATTTTTTCTTTCCCTATTCTTCTTAAGGCATACCCTGATATAAAAAATATCCCAAAAATACAAGAAACAAATAGTATTGAAGTAAATATAACATCTATTTGAAACTCAATAGAAAAATAGAAAGAATTCATTATTAAGCTAAATATCCCAAAGGAAAGAAGTCCACACATTATACCAAAGAAGAACCCAATGAAAAAAATGATATAAACCTCGAGAAGATAAAAACTATAAAGCTTACGGGGTAATGTACCTAAAGCTTTCATTATTCCAATATCCTTTTTTTTATTAATAATATGAGTTGTAGAAATCGCTACTACTATAAAAACAGCCAGTATCATTAATAAAATCTGGATTATTGTAATGAACTGTTTATAAACAATACTAATACTCCCTGAGAAGAAAAATTCATTTGAGAAATCGGACTGAATAAATACATTTAAACCCAAAGAAGATGTAAAGTAAATTAAGAATTCTGTTATGGCTACAACTAAAGTAATGACTATTAAATAAGGAATTGTTTGGTTCTTTTTACGATATAAATCCTTTAGGGCAAAATCCAAAGATGACATAACTTTAAATTTTTTTTTTTAATTTGGTTGTTGTTTATCTTCTACTATTTTCCCCTCATCAAATGAAATTATTCGATCTGCTAATGCTATTAAGCCATCATCATGAGTAGCAATAATTATGGTTTTTTCGCTAGATTTTAATTCTTTAAAAAGATCTCTAATAAAGAGACTGGTCTTTTTATCCAGATTAGCAGTTGGTTCATCAGCTAAAATGATTGGAGGATTATTTGCCAACGCTCTAGCGATAGCAACTCTTTGTTGTTCACCAGCAGATAACTGAAATGGCAAATGTTCTCTTCTATCACCTAATCTCATTTCTTTTAACAGTTTTACAGCATGACTTCTCTGTTCTTCAAATTTCATACCAGAGAGATTCATAGGGAACATTATGTTTTCTTCTGCTGTAAGAGTACTGATTAGATTATAATTTTGAAATATAAATCCCGAATTTATTAATCGAAATAACGCTAAAGATTCTTGATCCATATCAGAAATTTTGACTCCTTGGTTATAAATTGTTCCTGAATTAGGAGAATCCAAACCACCAATCAAATTTAATAATGTGGTCTTACCAGCACCACTCGGACCTTTAATAACAACAAATTCACCATCATTTACGTCTAATGATACATTATCAACTGCCTTTACAATAAAATCTCCAATTTCATAATTTTTAATAACATTTTTGCAAAAAATTAATATACCTTGTTCAGTAAGTTCCTTTGCCAAATTAATTTTATCTAATTCTTGATATTCTTCAATTGAATTTTCCTTCATTTTTAATTCATCGCTATTTTGTTCTACTCGTAAGCTTATTCACGAATCTGTTAATATTAATCTTGTTACTATTAGGTGTTTGATGAAAATGACGAATGTTTTAAAATTCTATGTAAAGAATTAATATTGTATTTTTATAATTTATGTTAGATTATAAAATAGATTTAAATATTAAAGTGTCATATTAATATTCTGAGGGAAGATTGAGAAATTAAAAAATATCCCCTATACATATGTGAATTCCACTAAATGTGAGGAAATTTCCTAATTAAAATGGTAACTAAAAAAATTTTGTTTTGAAATCTTAAACTTCCTTTTTAAGATTTTAGTTTTTTCTCATCTCCCTCATTCTCGTTCTTAAATTATCGCATTCGTAAGAGATTGACCTTTATTATCTTTTTTATAAAATAAACTTTAAAGGATTTATTTAATTACAAATCATAATTTTATTAGGGAATATTAATAATTAAAAGTGTAGATCTTTATGGATTTTGAAAAATTAACTGAACTAGTAATTGAATTAGAAGTTGACGATATTGCTGACGCTGTAAAAGAAGCATTAGGTGAGGATAAAGATCCTTTTGATATATTAAATGCTTTAACGAATGGCATGGATGAAGTTGGACATCGATATGAGGAAAAAGAATACTATTTAACTGAACTTGTGCTAGCTGGTGAAACAATGAAAGAAGCATTTGTTATTTTACAGCCTGCGTTAGCTGCAGCAGATACATCTTCAGAAAAAGTAAAAATAATTCTAGCTACTGTTAAAGGGGATAACCATGATATTGGAAAGAATATTCTTGGCTCTCTTCTATTAAGTTCTGGTTTTGAGCTTCATGATTTAGGTATGGATGTGGACGAAAACACAATTGTAGAAAAGGTTAAAGAAATTGGTGCATGTATTATAGCATTAAGTTCCTTACTTACAATGACAGTAGAACAAATTAAAGTTGTTCACGAAGCCTTAATAACAGCTGGTCTTCGAGATAGTGTTAAACTAATAGTGGGAGGTGCTCCTTTAAATGAGGAACTTGCCAAAAAACTTGGAGCAGATGATTTTGCTGATGACGCAGTAGAGGGTGTAAGGCATATCAAAAAATTAGCTGGAAAGTAAAAAATTACTAAAAAGCTATTTTTATTTTAATCACAATCTTACTTTTTTTAGAATGTTTTGTTAATTAATTTATAGATTATAAGTTCCTTTTTTTAAGGATTTTATATCTATTTTATGTTTATTAGTGAAATTGATTAAAATATAATGAGAATATTTATACTTCTTAGTATTCGTTTATGTCCTAAGAACCAATAAAATAAAACGAGTCGTATAAAATTATATGGAGGATTAAAATATGACTGAAAATGAAAATAAAGCGCTTGAATATGATAGTCTCCTCGACACTCGAGGACTTTTCTGTCCAGAACCAATCTTTGAAGTTAGAAATTTGAGTGAGAGTCTTGAGGTTGGACAGTGCTTTAAAGTACTCGCAGACGATCCTGCAGCTGAAGAAGATCTTAAACGATGGGCTAAAAGGACAGGAACTAAGCTAGTTGAATTTCAAAAAGATGGTGATGATTTAATCTTTTATTTTCAAAAAGTTAAATAATCGAGGTTTTTCAAAATGAGTATATATTTAGACTATCAAGCAGCGAAACCTGTCGATTCTAGGGTTATTTCAGAGATGACAATTTATTTAAATCAGAAATTTGCTAACCCTTCGTCATTGCATTGTGATGGAGACGAAGCTACTGATGCTTTAAGTGAATTTCGACGTAAAGTTGCCAATTTTATAAATGCTCCAGATCCAGGCTCTATAATTTTTACATCAGGAGCAACTGAATCGAATAATCTGGCTTTAATTGGGGCTGCAATGAGAAATAAAAAGAAAGGGAATCATATAATAATTTCAGAGATAGAACATATATCGATTTTAAATATTGCTAAGTATTTGGAACGGCAAGGTTTTGAAGTTAGTAGAGTTCCAGTTGATCAATTCGGAATTGTAAGACTTCACAAGCTTGAACGCTTAATTATTGATAAAACAATATTAATCTCGATCTCTTCAGCAAGCAATGAAGTTGGATCCATTCAACCCATTAAAGAAATTAGTAATCTCGCAGTTAAACATAAAATCATATTTCATACAGATGCCGTTGCTAGTGAAAGTGTTGTTCCAATAGATGTTCAAGAAATTCCAGTTGATATGGTAACATTATCTTCAAATGATATATATGGTCCTAGAGGAATAGGTGCTTTATATTTGAAAAAAGGTGTACGAGTGAATCCAATAATCATTGGTGGAGGCCAAGAAAGAGGGATGAGATCGGGTTCTGAAAATCTACCAGGAATTGTTGGATTTGGGAAAGCTGCTGAGATAATGAAAACAGAAATAAATGAAGAAGCGACTAGACTAGAAGTTTTAAGGGATAAATTAATCAAAGGGATATTAGAAACAATTCCAAAGTCGTACTTAAATGGTCATCCAGAAAAGAGACTTCCTCATAATGCTCATTTTAGATTTGATTATATTGAGGGTGAATCATTAATTCTAGGCTTGAAAGACGAAAAAATTGCTGCAGCTACAGGTTCAGCATGTTCATCAAAGACTTTAGAACCTTCCCATACTTTAATAGCAA
>JAHLWJ010000014.1 GCA_019057975.1 Promethearchaeota archaeon
AATTTATAATAATTTAGAATTGAGACTCATCAATCTTTGGCATTTCCTCTGAAGCTAAAGCTCTTTGGATTTCTTCTGTTGGTAACTCGTAATCTTCCAAATCACCAGTCATGTAAGTCTTATAAGCTAATAAATCAAAAAATCCATGACCGCTAAAATTAAACAGAATAACTTTCTTTTCTTTCTCCTCCTTAGCTTTTAAAGCTTGATCGATAGCTTCCTTAATTGCATGTGTAGCTTCGGGAGCAGGAAGGATCCCTTCTGCCTTTGCAAATTGCAATCCTGCTTCTATAGCCTCAGTTTGATGATGCATTTGTGCTGAAATTACTTTATTGTTGTACAAGATTGAAACAATAGGAGCCATTCCATGATACCTTAATCCCCCTGCATGGATCGGGCTTGGAATAAAGGTATGACCTAAAGTATGCATTTTCACAATCGGACCTTTCATTGAAGTATCCCCAAAATCCCATCTATATTCACCTTTACAAACGCTAGGGCAAGCGCGTGGTTCCACCCCTATGATTTCAACTTCTGGATTAATTCCATTTATTTTATCTTTAGCGAATGGAATCATTAAACCACCGAAGTTAGATCCACCTCCCATACATCCGATCACAACATCAGGTTTTTTGATCCCTACCTTTTCTAATTGGATCTTTGCTTCTTGTCCGATAATTGTTTGATGTAGAAGTACAAAATTTACAACGCTCCCTAAAGAATATCTAGCTTTATCGCTACGCAAACTGTGTTCAATTGCTTCAGAGATCGCAATTCCTAGACTACCAGGATGATCAGGATCTTTTTCTAAAAAAGCTTTTCCTGATTCCGTAAATCTTGAAGGGCTGGCATGAACTTCAGCATTAAACGACTTCATTAAAATTTTCCTACCGGGTTTTTGTAAAAAGCTTACTCGCACCATATAAACTGTGCACTTAATATCAAATAAGTTACAACCAAACGCCAAACCTGAGCCCCATTGACCCGCACCAGTTTCTGTAACTAATTCTTCTAATCCATCTTTCTTGGCATAATATGCTTGAGCAATAGCAGTATTTGGTTTATGTGATCCTGTAGGAGATACTGACTCATTTTTATAGAATATTTTTACATCATCTCCTTCTAATCCAATCTCTTTTTCCAACCTTAAAGCGCGATGAAGCGGAGTTGGTCTATAGGACCTTGCAAATATCTCTCTAAGTTCATTTGGGATGCGTATTGTTTCTTCTTGAGATACTTCTTGCAAAACACATTCTTTGGGAAAAATCGCAAAAGCCATTTCCGGCGGAGCCGGTTTACCATCCATAGGATTGACCAAAGGGGTAATAGGAGTAGGTAAATCTGGAATAATGTTTATCCATTCCTTAGGAACCTCATTTGGCTCTAAAAAAATCCGTGCTTTGTAATAGTCTACCATTTTTTTTACCACATATTATTATTTACATACATTAAATGTGTGTCGTTAAAATATTGGAATTCAATAGTTTAATGCACATCAAAAACATCGATTTAGTCTTGGTAAAAACTAAAGTATGAAAAATAGCAAGTTTTAATTAAACTTCATCCAATGTAAGACGTTATCGCCAACGCCAAGGCCACTGCCAACGCCAAGCAAGGTTTTTAGCAAGTGTCATAAATAATTATTGAATAGAAAATTTATTATACTGTTTATTTATTGTATGGTTTAAAAAGTTAACTTTTTTCTTTTGATATTTTTGTAATATTATATTGTAAAGAAGAACTAATTTGTAACAATGTCAAAATTGGATAGGTTCAAGTATATATAGTTTAGAAAAAGGAATACAAAAGTTTTACCTATCTTCAAAAATTTTATATAGATTTTTAGCAGCTATTCGCATAACTTTTACAGTCTTCATCAATGTATCTATAATCGTTCCAGCACAAACAATTACTAAACGTCCGGCATTTGTAATGACAATATAGCCATTTTCTGCCCTTACAATAACTTCACTTAAATCCTCTTGAAATAATGTTTGAATTGTAGATCTCCCCGTCATTAACAAAGCGCTAGCAAGACCGCAAAATTGATCACCGTCAACATGATATTGGGGTAATGCTGAAAATGCTATTTGATAACCTTCAGAACTTACGAGCGCTATAGCTTCTATGTCTGCATTAGATGTTATAAATGTAATTTGAGGACTAATCTTCTCTATATCTTCTTGATTTATTCCTAAATCAGATCCAAATTGTATGAGTCTTCACCTTTAATGCTTAGAGGAATATAAATTGATTGTTATAATTATAATAATTATTTTTCTTATTATATTTTTATTTTTATTTTTTAATGTGAAAAGAGATTCTAAAGTGAAATTCATTCAAGAAATCTACTTATTATAACTACGACCTTCTTAAAAGTAAATTTTAATATTATTATAAACTTAAAAATATTTAAGGCAATTCTAAAATTTTTAATAAGAATTGTGGCAAAAAGAATTAATACTAAAGTTTTATTTATTTAACAACTAAGTTCTGTTACTATTTAATCATGATAACTACACGGGAATCTATAAATTATCAATTTTCTTTAATATTTGGATACTCATCTCCAAATGATCTTGTTACGGGGGATGTGATTGGCCCTGGAAGATTAACAAGAAAAAAAGTTAATGAACTCTCAAGAGAAGTAATACAATTTTTAACAATGTATAATGCAATATTGAGAGATTATACTGGGGCAGAAGTGTTTAGTATTGAATTTGATTTATATAATCTAGATGAAAAAAGCGCAAAAACACAAATTTACCCCAAATCGATGATTTTTATTCCAGGAAAGTTTAAAGAGTGCGAAAGTTTGCTTCTCGCTTTAAAACCAGAAACAGGATATTTGGATGTCCATAAATCAAGGAGTTCAATAGATAATATAAGCAAGTTATTTTATGAGGTTGAAGAATTTGCTGATCGTCCAGAACTTTCGAATAGTAATAGACAACTTTTTTATGACAAATTTGCCTCGAGATTTAGTAAAAAACTTTTCGGGGAACTAATCGAAGATAAATGGAATAAGAAATTAATCGGTTTAAGTACGTCGCTCCCAACAGAAAAAAAAATGTTAAATCCGTATGCAAAAAGTATATCTAATGTTGAAATTTTATGGAATAAAAGACCAATTGAGATTAACTTATTAAATTCCAAATTTGAAAAAATTAGAACACCTTTAGAGGGACAACAAGCAATAGAACATCTCAAATATTCAATATCTGAACCAAGTGCTAATTTCATTATAGAAAAAACCTTAAATCTTGGAACAAGTCTTATAAATTTAGCAAATATGGGAACTTTAGACGAATTTCAGGATGAAATCATCAACTACTTGATTATTCTTATCAGAGATAAAATCGATAGTTTTACTGAACCTCATACAGGAGAATGGTTAGTTACTAAATGTAATAAGATTCTACTAACTTTAGAAGGATATTTAAATAAATTTTTAGAATATTCAAATATCTTTCTCTCTTCTGGAGAAATGGGGGATTTAATTGACTTATTAAGGAAATTTAAACAATTTATCGTAAATAAAGGAAAACTAGAAAATGAAAATTTTGAAGAAATTTGTGAAATTGCGATTAAATTCATTAATCAAACAGTGATCCAGAAGGAGAAATTAAGAGTTGTAGAATTAAGTTCTGCATTTAATTATTTTTCTGAAATCAATAAGAAAAGTTTGGATTTGATAAGAGTATCGCTTCCAAACTATCTTTCCCGTCGTCGTTTAAAAACATTAACAATTGAATTAATTGAAAATCTTAAACAAAGATTTAACGAAGAACAAAAACCTGCAAAAATATTAGGCATTAGCTTAATAGATAAGTTTCAAGAATATTTTTTAAATCAAACTGAAATCGAATTAATAACTTTAAGAAAAAATCTTCACTTCAATGAGCAAAATCTTATAACGAAGTTTAATAAATTAGTTATTAATAGTGTTGAATCATTCTTTGATAATATAAGTCTGAAAATAGAAGATTTAGTTTCATTTGCCGAAGTCCAAATGGAAGGTGATGCCAATTCGATTAGGGTACATATAGAGAAATTTAAAAGATTTTCAAACGAGCTAAATTATTTGTTAAGTTACATTTTAAGATATTCGACAATTAATCGCTATATTAAGGATGAATCTGATAATGAGATAATAGATCCTGTTAGTTTTGCTAATAAATTTCATCGTTTTTTGGAGAAAAGGATTGGAGGGATTAATTTAGAATGGAAATCTTATGTTCTGCAGTGGATCGTTGATTATACTAAAAGATTTCTAAAAATTGAAAATAAGAAGGATTGGGCTTTAACTGAGATTTATTATAACTTTTTAGAATATCTTGAAAATCGAGAACGAAATGAACAGAAACATGAGAAGTTTTTAGAATTCTTAGATTCTTATATTGCAAAAGTAACTAATATTGAGGAGAGAAACCACCTTCTCGAATTTTATAGACAATATGAATTTAGTATAGGGATTAATGAAGAATTTCCTAGATATGTTAAAAATAAAGTTAAAGATGAACTTAAACTAAAAAGTCCTCAAATAGAGGAATTAATTCCTATTGAGTTTTTCAAATTTGTTGGTGAAGAAACTTTTTATAGCTATATTAAAAATACAGATCTAAAATACTTCTCAAAACTTATTCCAAGACCACTTACATTGATTTTAAAACATAATCTAACAAATGAAGAAAAGGAATTATTTGAGGGAGATCTTTTTCATGTTATAAATTTTAAATTTTGGCACAATAATGTAAGATTTGAATTATTAGATAATTTTAAAGAAGTTTATAGAGAGTGGATGAAAAAATTATGATAAGTGGAGTAAAAAGAAAGACCACAGCAGTTGAAAGTACATTTAGATTTTTTCAAACAGTTGACTTAATAATCTCTCATTTCAAAAGGGAAGCAGATAGGAAAAAAATCTTTGAATTAACGAGTCAAGATGCAAATTTTAAAGATTTATTGATAGCAACGGCAACCATTCATATATATCATAATTTGGGGCTTAAAGTACAAAACATAATAGACTCAAACAAATTTACTTTTGATTCAACGAGAAAACTAGAATTATCTGAAAAAGGGATATTAATTGAGGAAGTTGGAACCTTATTAAAGAATTCATTTTCTTTGGAAATTAGCCTTCTTAATAAGAGAATAGATCTCGAAAATAAATTTCTTTCATTTCTCATTGAAGTAAGAAAGTTAGATCTCCAAGAATTACAAAAAGAAAAGATGATAAAAGAGATTGAGAGCCAAATTGAACAAGAATTACAAGAAATAATACTCAATTATCCCTCGTTTTATTTTTATGATTTAATTGGTGATCTAATAGGCCTTACTAATGAAACAAAAAAGAAGATTCTAGAGGAAAGCTCTGCCTTTAAAGAAATCTCAGTTGATATTGAAAAAAAACTAGAACTAGAGGAAAAAGAAGATAAATTTATAGAATTAGCAACAATAGATCGAATGATTAATAAAATTCGTATGGATTTTGAATTTAAATCTTACAAAGAATTGCAAATTGAGGCAATGCCAGTTAGAATGATAAAAAGGAAAGTTTCAGATTTCAATTTTGAATGTTTTCCTATTTCTATACCTGGATTAAAAGCCTTTAAAGAAGCAAATAATATTAAAAAAGATTTAATAAAAAGAATTGAAGAAGCGCTTAATGAGAAAATCAACTATGACCAATTTGAAAAAAATTTACTTCTTTTTCTAAAATCGGAGTTAATTGCAAAGTTAAAAGAGAACCCTAACGATTTTATATATTATTTACAATGTTTAAATGAAAGCAATTTTGATGAAATTATTTATCTGTTGAATAGATATGGTGTTTTTAATATTCTTTATCTCTCAAATTTAGATACCGAATTATCTGAAGAAGTTAAAAGAAATATGATCAGATACAACATAAATAAGCTTGATATTGTGGCAATAAATGATCAAAAAAACAATCTAGGATATACCAAAAAAAAGCAAGTTATTGATAAAGTGTTCTTAAGTGAACTGAAGTTAAAAAGCTATTCTCATATTTTATTTATATTAGATTTTGAAGATATTATCAACAAAATAGTGAAAGATATTTTCTTCTATATCTTATCAAAAATTTTAAGGCAACTTAGTAGAATAATTGAACTCTATTCCAAAGTTTCAAATGATAGATCATTATATCTTTTAGCATTGAAAAAAATAGTAGGTACTACAGATTCAGAAGAGTGGGTAAAAATTAAATTAGAGGAGTTAATAATAGAAAGATTAAAGAGAAGACAAGAAGAATTAGTAATAGTTTTAAACGCATCCAATCAACCATTTCTCGTCAATGGATTTATTTTAGCTCGATTAATTGAAATTTCTTTAAAAGAGGGAATTTCTCAATTGAAAAATAATGATAGTGAGATTTATGAAGATATTACGTCGTTAAAATTAAAACCTGATTTAATTTCACCAATCTCTTACTGTATCGGTTTTGATATTATAAAAAGATTAGAAAAATTTGAACAAGCACGGAAGGCAGAAGTAGAACAAAAGATTGAAGCAAAGGAGAAAGAAAAGGAAGTAGAAGCTAAAAAAATACGTGAAAGACAAGAATTAAACACTTTAAATTGGATTGAAAGAAGAATAACTAGTTCTCTTATGAGGATTAATAGTCCTGGAATCAATCCGAATCAATTATATTGGCAAGAGAAAGATTCTAAAACAGCTACTGAAAATATTAAACTTCATAGCGAACTAAGAGGGGATCCAATTGATTTAATCAGCCAATTTTTTGATTTTGCAGTTGAAAAAATCAAAACCTTTGATCCTAAAATAGATTTACCTGATTTCGAGAAAATTAAAAAAATGGTTAGTAACATGAGCACTGATATTTTAAATAAAAGAGTAAATGAACCTAAAACTCTAAAAGATAAACCAGATCTTCTTGACGGTGAAAGATACGAAATTGCTACTCAAATTGCTAAAAGAATTGGGAAATTGTTAGATAAAGCATTATATTCTAAGTTTAAAATGAAATAAAAATCTTGAAATTGGTCTAAAGAGACATTATTTCAAAATAAAAAAGATATTAAAATATTCTTTATTTAATTTATTTAAATTATTAGAAAACAAGATTTATTTCTTATGCCTTCATTATTTTCTTGGATTAAGAAAGAACTAGCTTACATTAAGGATTCTTATATAGATATCATCAGAGGTTTTATAGTTTTTATTTTAGCTTCTTCAGGTCTCGGAGTTGCGATACTTCTAAGATATTTAGAGTTTAATGGTCCTGTAATTACATTTTTTGGTTTAATTGTGGAATTTATATCTCTATTTTTATGTTATTTCTTATTAAGAGGATCTCTAAAATCTAAAGAAGAACTCGAGGTATCTAAACCAAAAGAAAAGAAACCTTAACTCAAATATATTTACAAATAATTTTCCCATGGTCTTTGATTTATTTGATGAGAGATCAAATAATCCTTTATTTCTGAAATTAAAATATTGGGATCATATTCCCAGGTTTCCTCCTTATTGAAAGAAATACATTTGATATTTTCAATGTTTAATTTTGATTTTAATAAATATCCATACATTGCAACTTGTGGTAACGAGAGTAAAAAATTTCCTTCTGGTTTATAATCAATTACTTTTACTAAATCATTTTCAACTTGGAGTAAATCGATATGTCCCGTAATTACCTTACCATTTGTTTCATTCCAAATTGGAACTTCAATTGCTATTGAATCTTTATCTTTAATGAGTATGTTCTTTAGAATTGGGTCATGCCCAGGGGCTCTATTAATTCTATTTACTTTATAATTATCAAAAACTTTTTGAACATATTGAGGTAATTTAGAATTTGAATCATGATACTGTACCTTACCGGATCTAATTAATTTTTTACTAAAGCTTCTAATGAAAGCAGTTTTTATCCCTTTTATTTTAAATTGTGAAACTCTAGGAAGGTTTTGAGAATTAAATAAGTTGTTTGGTATAATACCTTTATAAGCTATTTTAAAATGTTCTTTAAGTTTATTTAATTCAATCCGATTTGTTGTTATTTGAGAATATTTCTCTTTATGGTGCTCTTTATTCCAATTAAATGCATAAGGGATGTTTTGGTGGAAATAAAGCTTTCTCTTGAGCAAGATTGATATTCTCCTTTAACTTACTATTTTAACATATTAAATTCATCATTGACCTTAAATTTAATTTAAGAATTACAATTATTAAAAGAAATATATTAATAATTTATTAATTTAGTAAAAATATTTTAGCCGATTTCAACTGAAATAATAATTCCTAAGGGTTGAGAGAATTTCACCTTCAAAAAATGCTTTATGTTTAAAGATCAAATACTAATTGATTTATCTTAATGTTAAACTTATTTTTTCAATCATTTTTTTAATTCTAAGTCGATGGGGATTCGGTGTAAAAAAATTTAAAGATAATATATGATTCTAAATAATAATTAAATATAAAAAGGACTCGTAGCCTAGCCTGGTGGTTTTTTTATTTATAATAACCAAGTAAATAGGGCGTCAGACTTCTAATCTGAAAGTCGCAGGTTCGAATCCTGCCGGGTCCGCTTTATTTTATTCCTTTACTAAAATCGAGAAATTTTCAACTTGTTAGTGTAATTTGATCTCTTATGTCATAATTATCATCCTTAATTCAAAGATTAAAAACTAATTGTTCTAAAATGATTTAATTGATGATTCTAAATTATTGAAGTCAATCATTGGAGATTTGGGTTTTTAATCATTAAAAAAATCTTTGAAGGGATCCTACAGATAAGTAATGGATGAATCACCAATCTTTTCCTCAGAAATTTAAACCAATAAATCCCAATTTAATTTAAAGATAAGGATGAATAAGGTTATTTACCCCGTCCCTTATTGGCACTAATACTTGGTCTGGATTTTTCAGATCCCCATCCTTTTTTATGTAAACCCCTCGCTTTCTTTCCAGCGGAGGTTAACCCACGGGTCACTCTTTTTTTGTGTTGAGGTTCACAAATCCAGTTAATTTTTGGATCAGATTTGATTACAGGATGGTTTGGGTCCACTAAAATTACTTCGTAGTACCAGTGTCGACCATCGGTATAAATTTTGTATGAGTTTAATATTTGCATGTTTGGATACTTTCTTTGAACTCTTTCTTCAGCAATCCATCGAAGATTCTTTCCTGTAGTGTATTTAGAAACACCCATTGCTCTAGGTTTTCTACCTCGTTTTGGACGGATTTTATGCATACCACCTTTTCGAATCCTAGCTCTTACAACAATATATCCTTGCTTAGCTTTATATCCCAATTCTCTTGCGCGGTGAATTTTAGTTGGTTTTTCAACCCTTTGAATAGATCTGCCTTTTCGATATTCAATACCACGTTGCCAATGTTGTGTTTGGTATCCTTTCTCGTGTTTCTCAAAGGTTTCTTTTACATAACGGTATCCAGACTTCAATTTCTGTAAGCACATCCATAAATTGTTATTAATTAAAAATAAGCATATTTTATTATTTTTATGGAAAATTAATTTTGATAATAAATTCTATTTTACTTTTTAAACAATAATTTTATTACATTGTATAATTATTTCTTAATCAATAATTTCTGGTTAAAGGAATGTTTTAATGGAAAATAATAAAAAAGATAAAAAAAAAGAAACTAAAAAGCCAATTATTAGAGAAGAAAATGGTTTAACAGTAACATATTACAAAAATGAATTTAATAAAAATTTTCCTCATTTAATAACTGAAATAACTGGAAAAAAGAAATCAGTTAAAATCGATTCAATTGAAACCAATATTGATACAATACACTTAAATTCTAATAATAAACATCATCCAAGAGAATTAGTAAATCCTGGGGTTATAGACTTTATAAGAAGATGTACTACTATAGAAGAAGTATTCAGTATTTTAGATTATTTGGCAAAACGAAAAGAAATATCTGAGAGTGATTATACTTCTTATAAAAATCAAATTCTGAAAAAGGAAGGTCTAAGAGAATTTATTGATAAACATGGAGGTTTTAAAAAGCCAGGTTATTATGAAAAGAAATTTAGAGATTTGAAGCAAGAAATATTGAAACAAAATCAAAAATAAAATTAATTAGATAATTTCTCAAGCATAAAAAAATTAAAGAATAAAAACTATTATACTACGAGAAGAAATATGATGAGCTTATGACAATAAGAACTAATGCTCTTAGTGATGATTCTTGTCGCCCCAATCTGATTTTTTCTCCCAAAATTTGAAAGTTAAATTATAATTCCTAACTAATCTGAATCTAATTCTATCTGATTTTTTAACTTAAGTCCCTTCTCCGTCAAAATATACTCTTTCTTTACTATCTTAATTAGGTTTAATTCTAGTAATACAGGAATTCTTCCTTTAACACATGAAATTGGCAAACCTGAAAATAATTTAATTGTTTCAAAATTTTTTGCGCCTTTATTAATAGCAAATAAAATTTCAATTCCCATATAGCCTAAAAGATTTTTTAAATCCTCTTTGGACTCTTCTCCATTAAGCATTGTAAATAGGTTGTTTTATTCTCTTTAGAAATATACTTTTATATTTTTTACGATTCATTTTTTCTTAGAATTTTCTGATTTATTAATTTCTAACGAAGTATCATCAATTTCTTTCTGTTTCTTTTCTTCTTTATTATTATCTCTTAATTTAGGACTATATTTATTCGCAACAATCGGTTCGGATTCTTTTGGCAATAACTTTCTCATCCATTCAGGAAAGGCTGTGGTTATCTGAAGATTTGTCTTTAACACAATATAGGTTTCATTATCATAATTTAATTCTTCTATAACGTCATACTTCTTCAGAAATTCTATATTTTCCATTAAAGAATCAAGGGATTTTTTTGAAACTAATTTTGGTAATTTATCTTTTGAAATTAACCCATTTCTTAATTCAGAAAGTACATTATATTTTTTAAGGTCTGCCATTATCTTAAATAAAGTAAAACTATCTTGTTTTATTTCCTCCTCTGTTTTTTTTTCATACTCACTGAAATATTCTTGAACTTTAGGGAGGAGTAAATCTATTAATTCTGGTTTATCATCAATATATTCAATCACACTATCAGGTGGGATTCTCTCAGCATTTACTTCTTTCAATAGAAGTACATATTTTTCAACCAATCCGATTTGATTTATAAAGATAAATTGCTTATCAACTAAAATATCGATAATTTCCTCAAAATCTTTTTTTGGAAACTCTTCAATAAACCATTCTCTCACCCATTCTAAAGGAATTGGGCCGTTTGATAGTCTTTCTAAAGTTCCAAAAATATGTTTATCATTTAATAGAATTGCTATTTTTTCCTCTTCAGTTTTTTCCATTGTGTATTCAACTATTGCCCAATATAAACCATTTACCCATGCTTCTATTAAAGCTTCATTCTTGACAATAATTTCTTTATCATTGTCATCAAAGCTATTTAAATCTTTTATATAGAAAGCTGTATATATTTCTTCATTTGATTGTAATCGTTCCGAAAATTCTGCACACAAACTTGATAGATTTTCTTCTATTTCTGCTGAAATTTGTTGATCTAATATTATAGAAACCATTAGCATTTCTTTATTCCCACGTGCCCAATCAGAATGAATTTCAAAGTAATAATTCATAGATTTTAAGTTTTCAAATGAATGGGTAAAGAAACCTTCACTATATTGTTGATCCATAATATTTGCTATTTTAACTGATAAATCCTTATCTAAAGAGTTTTTTGGGTGAGAAAAAAATACCAACGGTCCAATTTTTCTATGAAAATAAGATAATGATACAGCAGTTTTCAATTAATGAATCTCCATCATGATTTTTTTAATTTATAAGCAGAACAGCTAATTTAATAATGTTAAACCTAAACAAATTAATATTAAAGATTATATATTATTAAAGATAAATAAATTTATCTTAACTTAACCTCTAATATCTTTAAATGATTAATATAAGCAATAAACATGTGTTAGTTTTATAAATTTAAGATAATAATTGACTGTGACAATGAATTCTATAAAATTAATTGGATTTGATCTGGATGATTGTTTATTTGACTCAACAGGGTTATCAGAAAGAGCCAGAATTAAAGGAATAGATGCAATGATTAGTTTAGGTTTAAAAATAGATAGAGAAAAGGCAATTCAGATAATCAGAGAAATTGTAGATGAGTATGGTTCAAATTCTTCAAAACACTATAATTACTTTATTCGAAGATTGAATCAAATTAATGGTAGCATAGAGTACATATCATATAACACCCGATATAAATATATTGCCGCAGCAGTTATGGCATATCATGAAGAAAAAGTAAATTCAATTAGATTATATGATGATGTTAGGGAATGTTTATTGAGATTAAAAAATTTATCATTAAAAACAGCAGTCATTACAGATGGAATCCCAATCAAACAATATGAAAAGATTTTGAGGCTTAAAATCGATGAATTAATTGATTTAATAGTAATTTCAGATGAGATCGGGATTAAAAAACCAAATCCCGAGCTTTTTAATTATTGCTTAAAGAAATTTAGGGTTACAGGCCAAGAAACAATATATATTGGAGATAGGATTGATAAGGATATTATTCCAGCAAATTTGAATAACATACATAGTGTGTATCTTCATAGAGGAGGAAAATATGACCTCTCTAATGTTGATTCGAAAATCAGAGGATCTCAAAAGCCTGATTATGAAATTTCTGATTTAAACGAATTGTTTGATATTATTGATGACATTAATAATAAAAAGACCGGGTTTTAATTAGAAAATGAGAGTAGCTTGCATTCAACCACAAATTTTTCAAGATAGAAATAAATGTTATCTACAAATTGAGCTACTTTTAAGAGGGTTCTTAGAAAAAAATCAAAATTGTGATATAATATGTTTACCTGAAAGATGGGTTCCATATTTTAGAGATCCAATTAAAAATCTTCAAAAAGAAAGAGGAAATGATTATTCTTTCATTAAAAACTTAGCTAAGGAATATAACATAAAAATACTCTCAGGAGCAATTTGGGAAAAAAGAAATAATTTAGAAAAACCAACCATTACATGTTATTTTTTTGACGAAAATGGTGATGAAATAGGACGACAAGAAAAAATTCATCTTTATGCTTATGAACAAGAGCATTTTGAACCTGGTAATGAATTAAAAATATTTACATTAAACCGATTCTCTAATTTTGCTATTTTAATCTGTTTTGACATGGCTTTTTTTGAAACCCCCAGATTAGCTGTTGAAAATGGTGCAGATATTCTATTCTCACCAACCCAAATTAGAGAAGACGGAATGAGTAATTGGGAAACATATTTAAAAGCACGTGCACTTGAAAATCGAGTGCCTGTTGTAGCTTGTAATTCTTTTGGCAGTTATTTAAAAAGAAAATTCATAGGAAATAGTAAGATTATTTCTTTTTACAAAGGAAGTATTTCTCCTTCTAAGCTGAAGATTATAGAAGGTCCAAAAAATTCTAGTGGTGTTATTTCTGATGATATTGATTTATCCTTTCCAAAAAAAATAAGAAAAATTCGGCTAGGAGAAAAAGTAGATAAGAATAAAATTAATGTCAAAATAATAAATAATTAGAAGTAATTAAACATCATCCAATATATTTAGATGAGCAAATCTAAAGAGCTTAAGAAGATTCTTTTTTGTGGGTTGGAAAATGGGGGTAAAACATCAGTTCTGTTATTATTAGATAAAAAGTTTAGTTTATTACCAACTGTTAAACCAACCATAAAAGCTAAAAGAACTGTTCATACTAACTCCCTATTAGGAATTTCAATTATCCGTTGGGATTTGGGAGGTCAAAAAAGTTATAGAAAAATATACTTAGGTGAGAAAAGCAAATATTTTACTGAAATGCAATCAATATTTTACGTTATAGATATCCAGGCACCTGAAAAATTTGAAGAATCTTTAGCATTTCTAAAGGACATTGTAGCTATCACTTCAGATTCGCGTCCTGATAATTTTCAATTTTTAATATTGCTACATAAATGTGACCCAGATATAAAAAAAAAAAAAGAAATATTAGAAAAAATATCCTATTTTGAAACAAAAATCTCATCAATTATTAAAGATATAAAATTCTCAATTTTTAAAACTTCAATATATGATGCTCCAAGCTTATTAAAAGCTTTTTCTGATGGTGCCTTTTATGCTACTCACAAGTCTAATATGTTTCAAATTCTACTAAAAGACTATATGAGCAAAACTTACAATAGCTCTACTCTTTTATTAGACCAAAACTGTTTTATAATTGCTAGTAGATCCACAGATGAAGAATATCAGAGGATATGCGAGTCTATAGCACCAAGATTAACTCAAGCATTGGAAAAATTAGAAGAATGGGAGATAAGCACTGTAGACATTGTAACAAATATCGAATTTTCACAAAAGCACTCAGATTCTCATAAGGAAGGCATAATTTTTCTTAGAAAACTAGACATTAACAACACCCGGTTCTATTTAGTAGCACTTTGTTTAAATAAAAGTGTGAAAACTAAGTCTTATGAATACTTACCGCTTTTAGCTGATAATTTGAAAAACCTATTGGAAAGTTTTGAATGAGGTTTCTACTTAAAGAGTAGGATTAATTTTAAAGTTTAACTTGATTGTTATTCTTAAATAAAAATTGATTTAATATTGTGAATTTTTATTTATTTTTACTTTTAGTGACCCCTCTCTGGGTGGGGTTTAAATATATTCATATAAAAAAAAATTAAAAAAAAATCTTATATAATGACATTTAAACTTGATATTAATAAAAATTTTGTTGGGTCTAAGGCCCTATTTGACCCAAATTATATTCCTCCTCAATTATTATATAGGAAGAAAGAACAAAACTCATTAATTTCTATTTTAACTGATTCAATTTCCGATGAATTCAGCCTCAATATTCTATATCAAGGCATTAATGGAATTGGGAAAAAGGCAATTGTAAATAAGGTGATTAATGATCTCTCAATTCAAAATAAAGGAAATACTGATATTCATAAAATTTGTATTGATTGCAAGGAAAAAGATTTCGAAGAATTGATTTTTTCACTATTAGCAGATTTAATAAATATATGTAAATTCAAAGTTAACTATGAATCTCTATTAAATTCAAACTTATCACACTTATGGAACGTATTTAAATTATTATGTAAAAGAATTGATTATAATCTCTTTTTTGTCTTTACAAATGTTGAGTATTTGAAACCTGAAATATTTAAGAAATTTTTACATATTGGAAAAGAAATAAATATTACGTCGATATATACAATAAACAAAATTTTACAACCTATAACAATTGATTTGTTATCTGAGTTCGATCTAAAAAAAAAGTTGGATTATTTCACCTACAAAGAACTATATTCTATCTTAAAGCAACGAACTTTATTAACAGTTTCACATCCCGTGGATGAGGAATTGATTAAATATATAGCAGATTTAGTCTGTGAGCAGTATGTTCCTGTTCCCGGAAAAGGAATTGAAATTCTTCGAGATATTTATCCATTATTAAAAAATAAACAATATATTAAGAATTGCGAACTAATAGAACTTTGTCAGAATCATTTTGATCAAATGCAAATTCATGATGAATTTAGTATGCTAAATTATATTTCTGAAGAGGATTTCTTAAATATAATATTCTTGGATAATCTTTCAAATTACTTTATTAGTAAGATGAATTACTACGTTTCTTTAAAGGAATTAGAAGAATTATATTATGTATCTTGTGAAGCTTTAGAATATGAGAAGAGTGTCAATGAATTTCAGAATTTAATCAGAGAGTTATTAAATATTGGAATATTAAGGCCCTCAAAGAAGACCCTACGGGTAAAAAAAACCTATTTCTTAGATAATACAGCAAATAGTGACTCTTTCTTCATGGTAATAAGCCCTAATCAATTAAAAGCAATAATAGATACGTTGTTTGATAGCTATTAATCTTTTCATATGCTCATAATAATCAAAAAAAGACGTCAGATTTTTTTATATATTTACCATGCCTATCATATATATATTGGTAATTACTCTATTTTTTATATTAAAGATGGAAGAGTAAAGATAGAAATGACTTACATTAAAAAAATTTCCATGACCGGTTTTAAGTCATTTGGAGATCGTACAGTGACAATCAAGCTTTCAAGTGGTTTTACATGCATAGTAGGTCCTAACGGTGCAGGTAAATCAAATATCATAGATGCGCTGTGCTTCGCTTTGGGAAGGTTAAGTAAAAAAACAATGAGAGCTAAGAGTCTAGAAGATCTAATTTTTGCAGGTTCTAGAGGGAAAAACCCGTCACAGAGAGCATCAGTAACAATGTATTTTGATAATTCTGAGAATGTTTTTCCTGGTGGAACTGACACTTTTGAAATTACACGTACAATAAAAAGAGGTGGAGGCGGTGGTTATAAAATGAATGGAAGAAAAACCACTCGTCAACAAATTCTTAATGCTTTAGCAGCAGCAAATATTGATCCTGATGGTAGTAATCAATTTGTCCTACAAGGAAAGATAGTTGAGTTAACACATATGAATACAGAAAACCGTAGATCTTTCATTGAAGATCTAATAGGTCTTCAAAAATATGATGAAATGAAAGATGCAACATTAAAAGAATTGGAAAAAGCAGAGAGAGATTTAGGACAATTTGAAGCAATTTTTAAAGAAGTATCATCTCAACTAAAAAAAGTTGAAAAAGAGAAAAGTGATGCTCTAGCATGGACGGAATTAGATGAGAAAATAAATTTTTTAAAATCACAGTTAATTGCTCTGAAAATTTCAAAATTAAGAGAAGAGGAAGAAGATTTAGAAAAAAAAATAGAAAACTCTTTGAAAATAATTGAAGAATTAAAAGAAAAAATTAGTAGACAAGACGCCTTACTCAAACAAGAATCACTTGTAATGGATAACATTCAAAAAACTATAACTGAGAAAGAGAAAGAAAGAGAGGAAATTAATGAGAATATCACACAATTAAAAACAAAAATCTCCTCCAGCCAAACCACGTCAAATCTTGCTAGAAAATCAATAGAAAAACTCACCCTCGAAATTAAAAATTTAGAAAATCTACAGATGGTTCTTGAAGAAGGCCAAAGTATCGATTCATTAATAGAGAGTGCATCGAATGATATATCTGAATGTGAAAATATCATTGAAGAATCTAAAAAAGAAATAGAAAGAAGACAACAAACTCAGGCTGAAATTGATACAAAAGTTAAAGATAATGAGGAAGAAAAATCACTTTTTAAGGCAGAAATCTCCAAAATACAACAAAACATATCTTCAAATAAAGCTCAAATTAAAGTTCTTAAAGATAATATAAAAAAGAATGAAGATAAAAAAATCAAATTAGAAAATGAATTGAACCAATTAAAAAAAGATGCAGAAAGTATAGATGAAGCTATTAAGGATACAAAAAAGGAAGAAGGCGAAATTAGAAAACAGATAGATAACCTAAAAGTTAAAATTATCGAGGAAAATCAAAACCGAAAAGATCTCGAGAATAAAATCACTATTATTCAAGAGGACAAAAACCAACTAAATTCAAAACTATTAAACCTACAATCTAATTTATCTTCATTAAATACTGAGATTAACATGAATAACAATAATATTCATAATTTAAATGATAAAAAAATTTCTATTGAGAAAAGAATCCAGGAATTAAGTAAAGGTAAAGATACAGAGGACGTTGTCAAAGAATTATTAAGCGAAAATGAGAATAGGAACAAAACTATAAATGATTTAAGAGGAAAATTAAGAGAACAAAATTCAAGTTACAAAAAGAATGAGCAAAACTTAGAACTGTTAAGGATGAAAAAATATTCTTTAGAATCCGAAATCAACGATAATAAGGGAAAGATTGAAAATATTAACACTGAGTTAAAAATATATGCAAAAGAATCAACAAAATTAGAACGAGAGAAAAATAATTTAGATTTACAAGTATCTACTTTAAATAAAAATCTTTTAGATATTGGAAAAGATCTCGAAAAATCTAATAATAAAAATGTGAACATCCAAAGACGTTTAGAAGATCTTACAAAAGAAAAAGAGAGTGTATTAAAAAAAATTGAATCTTCCGAAGCGGAATATGAGAAAAATACAACGGATATTACTGGAATTCTACAGATTTTAAACATGCTCACTCAAAACATTAACATTTCTGTTGAATCCATAAAAAGTAATATACAACAATCAAACGCAGAGGCAATTGAGACTTCAGCTGAAGACTTTAAGAAATTCGTTTTAGATCTTGTAGATATAATGAAATCTGTCGAAGAAATTGGGGGTGATGCAGAACAAGCTACAGAAATGACAGGAATGCTAAAACCTATTATGGGGACTTTAAAATTATTTACTGATAATGCTGATACCACAATTGGGCAATTAATTGAGAGAGTAAAGGAGTCTGCTGATGTAGAAGTTCAAGCTTCGACTACTACTTTTGATAATTTCGTTCAAGATCTTATGGAAATTCTTGAAAACGTTTATATATCCTTAAGAAAGTTAACTATGTCTAAAAGTCAAGAATTATACAAACAACTTGAAGAGATTTCTGAAAACATAAACTCTCAGATGGATGGTTTTAATCTCACTGAGAAAAGTTTAACAGAGGCCAATATTAAAAAAAAATATTATTCCGAAAATCTTTCTGCCTTTAATCGAAGACTTGAAGAAATAAATAAAAGAAATCAAGAGATAAATGAAAGAATTAAAAAAGCTGAAGAAGAAACCAATGGAAGAGACGGAATAATTAGCGAAAGAGAAAAAGAAATTAAAGATGTAGATGTAGAAATAAAAAAATTAGACAAACTTAAAGATACATACTGGGATGATATCTCTAAAATTCAAGAAGACATTGAGAAAGAACAAGCAGAATTAGAAAATTTAAGGGAAAATTTGCAGGAATTGCATGGAATTCAGAATTTATTCGAAAACTTATCAGAAATTGATGAAAATATACAGAAATTAAACAGTTCAATAGATGAAAAGAAAAATTTAATTGTTAATGCAGAAGAAAGTATTGAAACAATACACGAAGAACAAAATTCATTTCAAAACGAAATTAATGCTCTAATTTCACAGAAAGAAAAATTCTGGGAAATAAGCGAAAATATTCAGAAACAGATCGAAGAAAAAAATAAAGAATTAGAAGACACCATGGACCGCTTACGCGCACTTGAAAATGTAATGAGAATCATTAATTCAATTGAAGACATTAAAAAGGAGAATATTGATGCAAAAAATAATGTTGAAACCTGTTTAAAAGATGTGGATGATCTTAACTCTGAAGTTGATAAAATCCAAATAAATGTTGAAAAAAAGCAAGATATAATAGATTCATTAAGAAGTGAGAAAACTAAAGAAGTAGAATCACAAAAAGACGCCCAAAAGAAATTAAATAAATTTAATAAAGATTTACAAAAACACCAAAAAAGATTAAATGAGTTAAACAAAAATAAAGAAAGAGAACAAAAAATTCTTGAGTTAAATCAGGAAATTGTTGATACTGAAAATCAAATAGAATCTGTAATAAAAGATCTAGAAAATTTTAAAGGCGAATTAGACACTGAAAATGGGAAAAAGGATGCAAAGCAAGAGGAAATTGATAAAGGCACTCAGGAAAAAGATGAGTCTTGGAAGAAACAAAAGCAACATCAGAAAATTATTACAGATTTGAAATCAGATCTCTCAATGGAAAATTCAAAGAAGAACAACTTTGAATCTAAAAAGATCATTTGTGCGGATCAAATAGAAACGTTGTTTCAACGCTCTAAAGAATATGGCTCACTGCCGCCTGTTACACAGGAACTATCGGAACCAGAATTGCAAGCTGAAATTGTAGAAGTAACTAAAAATAAAAAAACTCTTGAACCTGTTAATTTAAAGGCTATTGAACAATATGATACTGTAAAGGAAAGATTTGATGAGATAGATATGCGCCGGCAGACCATTCAGAGAGAACGGAAATCGATTCTTGATGCTATCGATAAAATAGAACTAGAAAAAACACGTACTTTCATGAAAGCTTATCATGAAATTAACCGAGAATTCTCTCGTATATTTCAAAAACTTTCTCCTGGTGGTTCGGCAAAAATGTTACTAGATCGTCCCGATAAACCGTTTGAGGGGGGTATTAGCATCGAAGCTCGACCTCGTGGAAAAAAAATTTCAAGCCTCGAAATTTTAAGCGGGGGTGAAAAAACACTCGTGGCGCTCTCGTTTATCTTTGCCGTCCAGGAATTCTATCCTGCGCCTTTTTACGTTCTTGATGAGGTAGATGCTCAACTGGATGGTCCCAATGTACACAGAACATCGATAATTATACAGGAATTTTCAAAGCAAGCCCAATTCTTGGTTATTAGTCATCGAGAGGAGAATATCGTAAATTCGGATAGAATTTATGGTGTTTCCATGCAACAGTCGGGGATAACAGATATATTTAGCGTTGATTTGGAGGAGGAAGCAAAACGTCTACTGGAACTTGAAGATATTGAACCAACAATTACAGAAAATTAATAAACTTAAAGTGGTGATAAATTATATCTGAAGAAACAAATCCAGATAAAGATTATGATTTTAACGAATGGACAGTAAAGCAATTAAGGGAGTTTGCTAATAAAAATAACATAAAGATCCCAACTAAATCAAAGAAGAATGATATCATTGAATTACTTCAAAATATTGTTTCTCATCCTGATTTCACTGATAGATCACAAGAAATCGAAGAATTGGAAGAAGAATTAGTTGCAGGTTTTGATGATGATGACGATCTCGCGTTATTAAGAAAAGAAAAAATTGACATGAAATTTTGGCAAAAACCACCATTTTCAAGTCTATTAGACACAGAAATAGCTAAAGAATCAGAAATAGCGTTTTATGATTTAGCTAGTTTAGTTGACGAATTTTTTGATAAAATGCTCCATGAAGAATTAATAAACTATAAGATTTCTGGTATCGCACTTAAAACATCAGCAAGCTTGCATCATTATAAAATTTCTAGTATAATCAGAGAAGAAGAACAAATTCAAAAGAGAGAAGAACTAGAAAAATTTCGGCAAAGACATTCAAGATCAATTCCAAAAGCATTACCACAACCAATACAACCCAAAATGTTAATTGCAACAAAAGAGGAGTTATTTGATGCAATGCGATCAGCAATTATAGAAGTAATGCAAAATAAGGAAAAATTAAAAAGAAGGAGAATGAAACGAGAAGAGCTAAAGCATCAAAAAATTCAAATGAGATCTAAAGCTCAATTACCAAAAGAACTTTTAAAACATATTAGCGGGAGAGAACAAACAGTTGAAGAATTACATGAGTCATGGTATAATAGAATAAAGGGTACTATTAATTTAAACAACAAAGAAACTAGTTTTTATGATTTAACAAATATAATAAAAAATGAGGAAGAAACTAGTATAGGCAGGAAATTTGCTCTTGTAAGAATGTTTTTGGCACTAATGTTTCTTTCCACAGGGAATAAATTAAATTTGGCTCAAGATGAAGACTTCAGAGATATTTCAGTAAATATCGGATAAAATATAATTATAAAAACCCTGCGAGAAAATATGAATAATTTTAATAAAGAATTAAAAGAAATTTCAGAGGAAGAGTCAAAAGAGGAAGAAGTAGAACACTCCAAAGATCTTCCAAATGAAGAAATTGAATCAAATAAGATTAAGGGAAATGAAATTGAATCTGAAGAACTTCCTACAGGTGAAATTACCGATGAAAAAGTTGAAATAGATAATCTAAATTCTACGACTGAAACAATAGAAGAAAGCAATGAAATTGAAACTTCAGAAAGTGGAACAGTTGAGAAAGAATCAATAGAAGAACAAATGAGAGAGCTTCATAAAAATTTAATTGAAGCTTCATTATATGCTGCTGGTAGACCTTTAAACATAGAGGAATTATCGAATAGATTAGAATTTCCTAAAAAAGAAGTTGAAGAATTAATCAATGAAGTAGCGTTTGACTATCTTGACCGATCAACAGCCCTAGTAATAGCTCAAATAGGGGACAGATATCAAATGCAGATTAAACCGGAATATACAGAAGAAGTATCTAAATTTGCTAAAGGTGGTGCAATCGCAGAGCGTTATCTGAGAACACTGACGGTAATAGCTTTAAAGCAGCCTATTTTAAAATCCACTGTTATTAAATTAAGAGGTACAGGAGCTTATGAACATATAAAATATCTTATTGATAATGGTTTTATAGATGCTGTAAAAAAAGGAAGAACTCATGAATTAACAACAACAGATAAGTATGCTGATATGTTCGGTTTACCTAAAGATAAACATCAACTGAAACAGGCTATGGTTACTCAGTTAGGAATTGAAGAAGAATCAACAAATGATCAGTTCGAGGAAAATCAAGAGCAAAATAAGATAGAACAAGAATGATTTATTAACAATATATTTCATTTAAAGAAATAAACTGTAATATTTAGTTCTTCAATCATTTCTGTTAAATTTGGTTGTTCCTTAATAGAAGTCTCCATTGATTTTTCAATTAACTCTAAATGCTCTATTCTAATTGTGTTCTCAATATCTTTTTTAAGACTCTTAATCTTCTCTAAATTCAATTCGTCAGAAAGTATTATTACTTTACTTATTCCTTGATTTAGTGGTATTTGAAGTTTTGATTTATTCATTCTTAGAATCTTAATAAGCTCAATTCCAAATTTCCCACTTTCAACTAACTCTTTAGGTATATTTTGGTAAGGTGCTGGCCAACTTTCTAAATGTATTGATCTCACATTTTTAAAGTTTTTATAAAGTATAGAATATATTTCCTCAGATATAAAAGGCATTGTAATAGCAGAAATAATTATTAATTTATAAAACAAATTCAATGCATTTCTTAAGGAAATTTTTCTAACTTTAAGGTCATCAACGTAAAATTTGTATTTTATTGCTTCAATGTAGTTATCACAGATATCATTCCAAAAGAAAGATCGAAAGATCATCATAGCTTCATGCCAATTATAAACGTCTAAATTTTTTGTGATGAGTTCTAAATTCTTATTGAATTCAGAAAAGAAGTAACTATCAATTCCAGATAATTCCTTGGAATCAATATCAAATTTTCTTATTTCAATCTTTCTTAAATTCAGATATAAAAATCTAAAAGCATTCCATATTTTTGTGACAAATCTCGACGCACCTATTAATTGTTCGTATCTTATTCCATATTTATTACTGAATTTCTTTTCAGGCAGTTTCTCTTTTTCTTTTAGAATATTATTAATGGAAATTGGCTGTTTTGATTGAAGATTTACCCAAGTAAAATCAAATGGATAATCGTCTCCTAAAGAACCCATAGCTGCCCAATATCTAATTGCATCAGCACCAAAATCTGGCATAACTTCATCTGGTGAAACAGAATTTCCAAGACTTTTTGACATATGGCGACCATCTGGACCAGCTACCATTCCATTTATCATCACCTCATAAAAAGGATCTTTTCCCGTCAATTTTTTACAACGGAACAATGTATAAAATAACCAAGTCCGAATAATCTCATATCCCTGTGGTCGATGAACTTTAGCATTAAGGTAAGTTTTCTTAAAAAAATCTTCATCTTCTTCCCATTTTGCGATTTCTAAAGGGGTTATACTCGAATCAATCCAACAATCGCATACATCTTTTTCTCCAATAATGTTTTTACTTTTGCATTTCGGGCATTCTTTAATTGGGGGTTGAATTTTTACAGGATCTAAAGGTAAATCTTTACTATTTGGTGGTATAATTTCACCACATTCTATACAGTACCAAAATGGGATAGGGGTACCAAAAACTCGCTGACGTGAAATAACCCAATTCCAATCTAAGCCCTCTGCCCAATCTAATAATCTCTGTTTCTGTTTTTCGGGATACCATTTCATTTTTTCAGCAGATTCAATTATATCTCCAGTAAAATCCCTTACATTGATAAACCACTGATAAACAGGTAAGTATTCTATTGGTTTTCGACAAGATGAACGTTCTGAATGAACAATAATACTATGCTCATAATCTTCTATTTTTTCGATTAATCTTATTTCATCAAGATCTTTTACAATTTCTTCTCGAGCTTTAAGAATAGTAAGACCTTGGTATTTAGAATTTTCATTCATATGACCATCTTCCGCGAAGATCTGTATCTCATCAAGATTATATTTTAGTTTCCAATTTATATCCATTTCATCTCCATAAGTACAAACATAAACAACACCTGTACCAAAATTCATATCAACTATACTATCCATATAAACTCGAACAGTTCGGTTTGTGAAAGGAATTTCTATTTCAGCAGCAGAAAGATCATAATACCTTTCATCATTTGGATGAACCATCACGGCAACACAGGCTTCCATATATTCAGGTCGTGTTGTTGCTATCGTTATAAATTCATTTTCTCTTCCAACGATTGGTAATTTAATATACCACAATTTTCCTTGTTCTTCTTGATAACCTACTTCCGCTTTCGCAACAGATGTTTCACAGTTAACGCAGAAATGAGTTGGGAATTTTTCACGGTATAACCACCCCTTCTCATAAAAATATAATAGTGATAATTGCACTTTATATTTATAATCATCATTCATAGTTCGATATGTATAATCCCAATCAGCAGAATATCCCAAATCATCAAATTGTCTTCTCATATTTTTAATATTATTATCAACCCATTCAACACATTTTTCGAGGAATTCATCTCTCTGATGTTGAGAAATCCCATATTCCTTTTGAACAGCAAGTTCTACAGGTAATCCATGACAGTCAAACCCTTGCGGAAAATAGACATTATCTCCTTTCATCTTATGATATCTTGCTACAAAATCAATCCATGAATGATTTAAAATGTGTCCCATATGAAGATCTCCACTCACAAAAGGAGGAGGTGTATCGATTGAAAACATTTCACCCTTTTGATTGACGTCAAACGCATATATTCTCTCATCTTTCCAAAATTCTATCCACTTTTTTTGAACTTCTTTAAAATTGAATCTTTTTGGAAAAACTGTTTCTTGTGTCATTTTAAATTCTAATTAGAAGGTTAATTAATATAAAAATGTATAATATTTGATAACTTTATAATATTTATTCAAATTATAGCCGTTAATATTGCTTTCTTCATGTAATAATTTGACAAAATTTAATGGACCTGACGGGAATTGAACCCGTGACCTCTTGAATGCGAATCATGTAATTAAGCGTTTTGCTTAATGATATCAAGCGATCTTCCACTGATCTACAGGCCCGTTTAATAATATTAATATCTATTATTTTTAAAATCAGGATAACTAAAATTTTTTATTATTTTTTATCGATATCTAGAAATTAAGTGATTAATACTCAGTTCGAGCGATGATTTCATCTTGTGCGCTTTTTGATAATTCAGCAAAATATACCGAATATCCTGCGATTCTTACAACTAACCCTCTATAATTATCTGGTTCTTTTTGAGCTTTACTTAGAGTTTGTTTTCCCACAACATTAAATTGGACTTGATAACCACCTTCAGGCTCAAAAAAAGTTCTAATTAGTGGAATTAAAATATTTAATTTTAATGTGTTTGGATGAAAAGATAAAATAAGTGAATTACCATTTGTCATTAATCCATTCTTAAGCTTTTTAATAGAATTAAGAATAGCTGTGGGTCCATTTTCATCCATACCACTTGTAGGACAAAGACCATTTGAAAGAGGTTCTGTCTTTTTTCTACCATCAGCTGAAGCTCCTGTAAAAACACCAAATGCTAAATGAAAAGTTGTGGAATATATTCCAGGATTATATTTCCCTCCTCGATAATTGGAATACTTAGAAATTTCTTCACAATAAAATCTTGCGACATCAACGGCTATATCATCAACGTAATCGTTATCGTTACCAAATTTTGGTACTTTATTGATAAAAAACTCCCGCCATTCAGTTCCTTTTCTTCCTTGATAAACACCCCTGAAATTCTTACTAAGCATCAGAACTAAATCTTCAAATGAAAGGAGTTTTTCTTCAAAAACAACTTTTTTAATTACAGCAAGACTGTCTGCGACTGTGGCTAAACCAATAAGTTGAGGTCCTGTAAAATTGTAAATTGCCCCGCCTTTTGTTATGTCTAATCCACGTACTATACAATCATCTATAGTTGCAGATAAAAATGGTTGGGGAGTAAGTTCAGCAATCACTTTATCAAGAAAAAACATGGTCTTCACCATATAGTCAATAAAAAATTTCACCTGATCCTTAAATGCATCCCAAAGATCCTCATAAGAGTCAATGTCTTTTTTCATTTTAACTCCATATTCTTTTCGAGATATCATATCAATCCCATTATTTAATGCTAATTCTAAACATTTCACAACGTTGAATTGATTTGCATTTGTCGATCCGAATGATTTACACGGGTGTTGTGGTTCAACACATCCTATTGGTGCATATTCTCGAGCATCTTCAAGAGTAAATCCTTTATTAATAAGACCAGGTATCATTATATGGTCATTAAGTAGAGCAATGCTAGTACCACTTTTTATAGATTCTCCAACTTTCATAAAAAAATCTTCTGAGGAATCTCTATGAATCCTAACACAAAAAGTTGGCTGTACAGATTTAACGTGAGTATATGCATCTAAAATAATCAATGATAATTCATTTGTGGCGTCGTTTCCTTCACGATCTAACCCTCCAATTACTACATTTTGAGCAATAGGAGGCCCTTCTACAGCCACTACTCCTTTTGAAATAACATAATTCCATAATGTTGAGAGTTTGATGAAAAAACATTCTATTAGAAACTGAACTTTTTCTATAGTAATATTTCCTTCTTTTAAATCTACTAAATAATAAGGATATAAATACTGATCTAACCGTCCCACTGAAATAGCAAAACCACCATCTTCTAAACCACATATTAAATGAGTAAAGTAAATTAATTGTAATGCTTCTTCAAAATTTTTTGGAGGTTTACCTGAAATATTATAGCAAATTTCAGAGATTTCATAAAATTCTTTTTGACGGGTGGGATCGTGTTCTTTTTCACCCATTTCTCTCGCTAAACTACAAAATCTCTTTATAAATTTTTTAGCAGCGCTCAATAGAATGATTACTGATTCCAAAAAAGTCTTTTTCTTTTTATCATTTGAGTTTTTTTCTAAACTCCTCATTGCTTTTTGAATTAAACCATTGACTCCGGTTTTTAGTATATTATTATGACCAGGAAAAAAATGACCAATTCCACTAGAGAGTTCCACATCTACAGCAAACACAAGCTTTTCCATAATGTCTTTTATATCTGGTTTTAAAAAGGATTGAAATCGTTCTTGTACGGTAATTTCTTCATTTTTCCAATAAGTAATTAGCTTTTCTCTTACATACTCTTTTTCTTGTTTTGTTAAAAAAAGCTTTTGGACAGGACGAGAATCATAATTATCAATATCTTGCTCTATTGTATCTATTCGAGCTTCAGGATACATGGGCGTTCCTACATATTTGGTACATCTATTCCCGACTATATATTCATCTTCCCATATTTTTATTGTCATATTTGTTAAATAAAAATCCATAGCTTTCGCAAATCTAATAATTGGGTTTTCTCCTTTAGTTTTTTTATAGGATTCTGTAAACAATCTCGCTCTTTCCACACATATTTCATGTGGTGCCTTTATTAGCTTATTCTTCATTCTTATTGTGCGTTCTCTATAATTTGAATAAGGAATTTGGTCTAATTGCATATATCTCCCTAAACTTTTTCAATTCTTCAGATTAATTAAGAATATAATTGCTTTATTTAATAAACGTTTTTATATATATTTTCAAAGAAATGTTGGAATTTAAAAGATTTAAATAAATTTCATTAAATGATCCTTAGTTTTGGGAGAAAATAATTGGTTTCCTTTTATTGGATCCTTAACTCTTTTAATAGCTACATCCAAATATTCTTTACTCGAGTCAATCCCAATGAATTTTCGATTTAAAATACTACAAGCTATCCCTGTTGTCCCAGATCCGACAAATGGATCCAATACCCAATCACCTTCATTTGAAGAGGATGAAATTATTCTATTTAATAATTCTAATGGCTTTTGAGTTGGGTGTTTACCAAATTCTTTCTCATCTTTAGGAATTAAAGGAATTGACCAAACACTCCTCATTTGTTTATCCTTATTTTTTAATTTATCTTTAGGGTTATTCCAGAATTTCATTTTCTTATAATTAAATGTATGTTGAGAGTTTCTTGACTTTCGAGCCCATAAAACAATTTCATGGCTATGGGTGAAATATTTACATGATAAATTAGGAGGTGCATTTGGTTTATACCATACTATTGAGTTTATTATATCATATTCATTTTTTTCCAATAAATATCCTATCTTATAAATAATATGTAATGTACCGGAAACCCAAATACATCCATTTTCCTTTAGAACTCTTTTACATGCTTTTAACCAAGAAACAATAAAATTAATATCTTCATCGAAACCTTTTGATTTATCCCAATCCCCTTTATTAACCGAAACCATCTTTCCTGATTTACAAGTAATGCCATCATTTGATAAGAAATAGGGGGGATCAGCAAATATTAAATCAAATTTTCTATCTTCAAATTGTTTAAGTATATCTAAAATGTCTCCATGATACAAAACAAAATCTTTCTCATCAAAATAAGGCTTTATCATATCTAGATAAATATTTCTTAGGAACTATAAAAATTCAATCAAACTGGTTAAGAAAATATAATATCTTTTA